>CALMZN010000084.1 GCA_937870675.1 uncultured bacterium | reverse complement strand
GTATCCAGACATTTTATCTGATTCTTATTGATTTGTGGACAAGGGGAGCAAACAATGCCACTTGGATTTTTAAATGGACAATATGGTTGCCAACGAACATTGGCCACAATGCCGCAAGTACAAGGATCACAATCAGGCGCTATAATATGGCACTCCGAATCAGAACTACAAATTTTTTTGGGCTTATTTTTTATCAAATCATTAATATATTGATTATAAGTATGAAAACTACCCTGATTATTCAAATAAATAAAACCATAAATCAGCCCAGCCAATACTAAAATAAATAATATTATTCTCATAACTTAATATTAGCATTTTATTGAGTTTTTTGATATGGCTACAAAAAAAACTGACCCCTAACGTCATCCCGGACTTGATCCGGGATCCACCATTAATTTGCCCCAAGGCATAACCATGGTAGATTCCCGCTTTCGCGGGAATGACAATGAGGGTCAGTTTTTTATAAATACTCTTAAAAAATATTATTTTTTCTTGGCTGTTTTCTTCTTAGGAACTTTGACTTTGGCTTTGACAGCTACTTTGGCTACGGCTTTGCTTTCAATTTTGAGTTTAGTTGTTTTTTTTGCAACCACACTTGGTGTCAATATCTTGATCAGTTGATCTAGCTTGGTGTTTAGCATCTTGATCTGTTGCCTGACTTCTCCTGAATCTTTTGTATTGTTTCCGCCTTTGCCAAAACAATTGTCACAAAAAACTGGCTTACCAGCGGTCGGTAAAAAAGGCACTTGGCAATCCTGACCGCATTTAGCGCAAACCGCCCTATGCATTTGCTTGTCTTCAAAACTAAAGCGATCGCGTCTGTCATTGCCGAAATTGCTTGGCCTAGATTTGAAAGAGCCACCATTTTTCTTTTCAAAACATTCACTACAAAAAATTGGCCTGTCTCCACTTGGCCTGAAAGGAATTTCACAAGCTTGACCACATTCACTGCAAGTTGCTTGGTGCATAGCTGGCCTAGCGCTATTCCGACCACCTGAGCGACGATTTCCACCAAATGATTTATTGTGGTCAAATCCACGACTAAAACTACCACTTGAGGGCTTTCTATTATTGTCTCTATTAAAATTTCCCATTATTTATTTTTAATTACTTAATAATAAACGACTATAACACATTTTCCGATAAAAATCAATGACTTGGGGGTAATGTGCACACCCATATTGCACTTTCTGCTAATCTAGAGGTATATGTCAACAACTAAACTCCAGTTAATTAAAAAATAAAAAAGCCACCGATTTTTCAATCGGTGCTTGGTTCACTTTTTCATCATCTAAAATTTCTCTATACTGCCTATTTACCATAATCACCGGCTTGATAGTAGAGACAACTGCATCTAAACTTTTATTATAATAATCTATCACCAAAAAATGCCCCGCAATGGCTAAAGCAATAATAATAATGACAAGCTTTTGATTCATTTTTTTATTTTTATACTATTATAATACTAAAATATTTATTTGGCGTGACGACGATTATGGTAATGAATAAAGACCATTTTGATAAATTCTAGCAAGACAAACAAAACCACGGTCATCAATAAAATAGCTTGCCAGTGTAGAACGCTCAAAGGCACGGTCTTGATAAAATGATTCAAGAAGGGCACATAAACAGCCGCCATTTGTAATAGTACCCCTATCACCACAGCTAAGTTTAATAAATGGTTTTTAAAAGGATTAGATTTGAATATACTTTTTTCTAAATTTTTTATGCTATAAATATACAACAAGGTGCTAATGCCCAAAGAAGCAAAAGCCGCTGTCCTAGCCAAAGCCAAGTCATTGGTACTTTTCCAAAAATAATAATACAAGCCCAAAGATCCCAAAGTAGTCAAAATACTGATAATGAATATCAGAAACTTGCCTTCAAAATCCAAAAGAGAATTTCCTGGGCGCTCACGGCGCTCCATAATATCCTTGTCTTCTGGCTCCTGCGTCAAAGCTAAGCTCGGCAAACCATCAGTGATCAAATTGATCCACAAAATATGTGTAGTCAAGATAGGCAAAGGATAGCCCAGCAACATAGCGACGGCAATAATAGTAATTTCTGAAAAACTATCAGACAAAAGGTATAGAATCACCTTTTTCAAGTTGGCAAATATCAATCTCCCCTCTTTGATAGCCATAACAATGGTTCGAAAATTATTATCCAACAAAACCAAATCAGCCACTTCTTTGGCAATATCCGACCCAGTGCTGACTGTCACACCGACATCAGCGGATTTAAGCGCCGGCGCGTCATTGACGCCATCGCCAGTCATAGCCACTACTTCTCCTCGCGCTTTCCAGGCCTGAATAATCCTTAATTTATCCGATGGCGTCACTCGCGCGTAAACTTTTATCTGCTCCACTCTATCATTGAGCTGTTTGTCAGACATTTTCACCAGCTCATCGCCAGTCACTACTTGATCATTTTCGCTAGCTAGCTTCAAACTTTGAGCAATATGAAAAGCAGTGAATTTGCTATCGCCAGTAATCATGACGGTTTTGATACCGGCTTTTTTGGTTTGCTCCAAGGTTTCCAGCATCTCTGGTCGGATAGGATCAGCCAAGCCCCACAGGCCAACCATTATCAGGTCTGTTAATTCTTTTTTGACACTAATATCTAAGGGATAATTTTTTGGCACCAGACGATAGGCGCCAGCCAAGACCCGTAGTCCTCGCCTAGAGAGATGCTCTAATTCTTCGCGCCAGATTTTTTTGCTATGCTCATCTTGCAACAAGACCTGACCGTTATCTGCATATTTAATACTGCCCGGAATAACAAACTCTGGCGCTCCTTTGACATAAATAATATCTTTTTCCGCATCATGGGAATAACGCGTCACCATAAACTTGTAGCTAGAGTCAAAAGGTATTTCTTCTAGGCGTAGCTTCTTTTGTTGTAAATGATAATCGCCATAAGTCATGGCAAAAAATAATAGGGCTTTTTCTGTTGGCGTGCCAAAAATTTCCCAACGCTTATCAGGGTCATCTGGATTTTGGACAACAGCATCATTGCACAAAATAGCAATATCAATAAGCTGTGACATATCTTTGTCCCACTTGATCTCTCGTATAGCTTGGGACTGAAAATCAATGTGGCGCTTGATAGTCAAAAGCTCAATCACCCGCATCTCGCCTTCGGTCAAGGTACCGGTCTTGTCAGCGCAAATTACAGTTGTGGCTCCCAAGGTCTCGGCTGACACCAGCTGACGCACCAAGCCCTGCTTTTTTAAAATACGTTGCATGCCCACAGTCAGAATCACGGTCAAGCTAATCAACAAACCCTCTGGTATGGCCGACACGGCCAAGGCCACCGCCACCGTAAATATTTGCGCCCAGTGGTAGCCCTGCACCAGACCCAAAATCATGACCACAAAAGCCACGCTGACAATGATACTAGAAATTGTTTTGGCAAATTTGTCTAGCTTCATCTGCAGGGGCGTCAAATCATTCTCCACTTCATTTAGCATTTTAGCAATTTTGCCTAGCTCTGTTTGCAAGCCAGTGGCTATGACCACGCCCTCGCCTCGGCCTTCGGCTACCACTGTGCCCATATAAGCCATGTTCTGACGCTCAGCCAATACTGTTCCCACGGGCAAAGGAGCAACTATTTTTTTTATTGGCCAGGACTCTCCGGTCAGAGCTGACTCGCCAATGCCCAGATTATTGACTTGCAATAACCTGACATCAGCCGGCACTTTATCACCGGCGCGTAAAATAACTACATCGCCCGGCACCAAAAACTTGGCGTCAATCATTTGCTGGTGGTTATCCCGTCGGACTATAGCTTGTTGCTTGATAACCTGACTCAATTTTTCCAAAGAATTATTGGCCTTGTACTCCTGCAAAAATCCAATAACCACATTCAAAACAACCGCCAAAATTATTACATAAGCGTCAACCACTTCTTTGAATAAAAAACTAATCACCGCGCCTGCCAACAAGACATAGACCAAAGCGCTTTTGAATTGAGAGGTAAATATTTTCCAAGCTGGCAAACTTTTTTTCTGAACCAAAATATTGTAACCATAATTTTTGGTTCTCTTTTTTATTTCTTGAGCATCTAAGCCCCGGATATCTGAATTAAGCTCTTTTATTGCCTGATGTTCTTTGAGATGATGCCATTCAATTTGCTGTTTTGCCATTTTATTTATCAAAAATATTCTAAAGTATAGTACTTTACTGCTATCTAGCTATTTATTATACCAAAAAAACCTATTTTGGGCGAAAATTTTGCTCTCCTCTTGAAACTTACCGGCTTTTTCAGTATTATTAACTCACTATGGATATACAAAAACAGCTAATTGACCAGTTGGCCAAGACCATTGGCGCTATATTGGGGCAGGATGTCACAAGCGACGATCTTAAATTATCAACTCCGCCCCAAGAAAATTTTGGCGACTATGCTCTGGCCTGTTTTGGTTTGGCTAAAAAAAATAATATTTCTGCTCCTGAGCTAGCCAAAAAGTTAGCCACTGGCTGGCCAAAGAATAATTTGTTGGCCACAGCGCGGGCTATGGGGCCATATCTGAATATCAAAATGGATGCTAATGCTTTTAGCAAATTGGTACTTAAAGAAATTTTGAGCAATAAAAAATTTGGGCAAAATAATTCTGGTCACCAACAAAAAGTTTTGATAGAATTTTCCGGACCCAACACTAACAAACCCCAACACATCGGCCACCTACGTAATAATTGTCTTGGTCAATGTTTGGTCAATCTTCACACCGCCTGTGCTTATAAGGTGATTGCCACCAATATTATCAATGACCGCGGTATTCATATCATCAAAAGCATGCTGGCTTGGCAGGAGTTTGGCAATGGAGAAACGCCAAAAAGTACTGGCCTCAAAGGCGATCATTTGGTCGGCAAATATTATGTAAAATTTGGCCAGCTATTGAAAGCTGAAGAAAAAGAATATTTGGCTAAAAACAATATTGATTTGTCAAAAATCAATGACCTGGGGAAAAGAAAGATAAACGACGAATTTTTGAAACAATCTATTTGGATGCAAAAAGCCAAAATAATGCTACTGGCTTGGGAAGCTGGCGACCCAAAAATAAAAAAACTTTGGCAGACCATGAATGATTGGGTTTATGCTGGCTATAAAAAAACTTACTCCGATCTGGGGATAAAGTTTGACCATGTTGATTATGAAAGCGACACTTATCTGCTGGGCAAAGATTTGATTGCTTTGGGCTTAAAAAATGGTGTATTTTACAAAAAAGAAGATGGCTCTGTCTGGATTGACTTGAGTAAAGAAGGTTTTGACCACAAGCTTGTTTTGCGCGCTGACGGCACTTCGGTTTATATCACTCAAGATTTGGGCACAGCGCAATATCGTTATAAAAAATTCAAATTTAACCAAGCAATTTATGTAGTGGCCTCGGAACAAGATTATCATTTTAATATTTTATTTTTTATATTAAAAAAGTTGGGCTTTGACTGGGCTAAAAATCTTTATCACCTTTCCTATGGCATGGTCTCTCGACCAGAAGGCAAAATAAAATCTCGCGAAGGAAAAACAGCTGATGCTGATACTATACTGCTTGAGACCATTACTAAAGCCAAGGATATGATGGCTCAAGCTGAGAAAAAAAGCAGTCAGCAATCCGAACAAGCGACTATTGCTGACACAGTTGCTTTGGGAGCTATCAAATTTTTTATGCTAGGCACCAATCCTCAAAAAAACATTGTCTATGATCCCCAAAGTTCTATCACGCTCGATGGCTATACTGGGCCATTTATCCAATATACTCACGCCCGCATCTGCGCTATCTTAGCAAAAGCCGACAAAGTCAAAAAAATTAATTGGAGCGAGTTAAAAATAAATGCTGAAGAAATAAAACTAATCAAGCAATTAGTACTTTATCCGGAAGTGATCAAACAAAGCGCTGTGGAATACAACCCCGCTGTACTGACTCATTATTTATTTGACTTGGCAAAAATATTTAATAATTTTTACCAGCAACATTCAGTGTTGTCAGCTGACAATGAAACGCAGAAAAATTTTAGATTGAATATTTGCTTAAGTTGCCGACAAATCATAGCTGCTGGCTTAGAAATTTGCGGTATCCAGGCCCCAAAAATAATGTAATTAATCATTAATTTATAAAAAGAAAGTTTTACAAAAAATGGACAAAAAATTATACAAGTATTGGAGTGAAGAAGAATTTAAAAAAGCCAAGGAATTTGCCGCCAACAAGCAAACTCCTTTTTTATTGATTGACCCCAAACGCGCTGCTAAAAAATACAAAAGCTTAAAAGCCAACCTGCCCTTGGCTAAAATATACTACGCTATGAAGGCCAATCCGCATGATGAAATAATCAGAACCTTGGCTGATTTGGGCTCAAATTTTGATGTGGCCTCTATTTTTGAAATACAAAACCTGATGGACTTGGGTATTTCTGGCGACCGCATGAGTTTTGGCAACCCAGCTAAAAAAGAATCAGACATTATATTTGCCTATCAGCATGGCATCAGGATATTTGTGACTGACTCTATGGATGATATCCACAAATTAGCCAAAAATGCTCCTGGGGCTAAAGTTTTTTTCCGCCTACTATTTGAAGGCAATGGCGCTGTCTGGCCCTTATCCAAAAAATTTGGCGCTCACCCTGACATGTTGTACAAACTGATATTGGAAGCCAAAAATTTGGGTCTTGAGCCCTATGGTATTTCCTTTCATGTTGGCTCCCAGCAAAAAGATATTGGTCAATGGGACCACGCCCTTTCCTTGTGCAAATACATGTTTGATACCATGAAAGCTGAGGGCTTGGAACTCAAAGCTATCAACTTGGGCGGTGGCCTACCAACCAAATATGTTGGGCCAATACCCAGCTTAAAAAAATACACCGATGTTATCAATCGTTTGCTTAGTGAAAATTTTGGCGACAAAATGCCAGAAATAATGATTGAGCCGGGCCGCTATATTGCCGGCGACTGTGGTATGATAATCAGTGAAATAATTTTGATTTCCAAAAAATCCGAGACCTCTGAACATCGCTGGGTTTATATTGATGTTGGAAATTTTACTGGCTTGTGCGAAACTGAAGAAGTAATATTTCCGATTTATGCCGACCCAGAAATTTATCTTCCAGGGCAGACCTCGGAAAGCGAAGTGATATTGGCTGGACCAACTTGCGACTCCTCGGATATTATCTATCAAAACTACAAACACAAATTGCCCGATGAGCTAAAAGAAGGCGACCGACTGTATGTCATGAGTACCGGCGCCTACACTTATGCTTATAGCGCTGTTTGTTTCAATGGCTTTCCGGTTTTGAAAACTTATATTTTACGATAAACAAAAAAATGCCCTGCAATTTCTGTGGGGTGTTTTTTTATCGAGCTCAGCTAGATTTTATTTTAATTAAAATTAAGAACGCGCCCCGTGTGGAACGCGTTCTGAAAAAAATCGACTCTCACTTGCGAAAGTTGTGAAAATACGGAATGAGGATCTTGCCCTCAGTGTCCTTGATGACGAAGGGCGAAACATCCTCCAACCGTAGCTCGGTGACGAGTGTCGATCCTTGCGGAGGGTGAGCGAAAAGGAACAAGTTGGAATCCTTGGCCAAAGACATGCCCAGCATGTCGCGAATTCTCTTCTGCCAGAGGGGATCCAGTGGCTTCTTGTTTTTCCTCTGCCAGACCAGCTCCAGTCGCCAAGGCCTTTCCTCGGCAGTGATCGAGACCTCCAAACCGCGATGACTGACGTACTTCATGATCTCCGGCAACAGCAAGCCAAGCTGTTGACCCAAGTGCCTCCTGACAGCTAAATTGTTGACATGGCGACCATTGGAAAACTTGTTATCGGCTACCATGAGCTATTCCTCCTTGAAGGTTCAAGTGCCCCAAAATGGGAATATAATAACATATAACATTTATTGATTTTTGTCAATGGTCAACAAAAAACAACCCAGTGGGTTGATTATTACTAAATACATACTCTCGTGTCCCTCGACGCGCTACGCTTGCTCCCGTTCAGGGCCTGAGCCCTTCAGGGCCGAATGGCGGGACATTCGACTCCTTCAAGTGGTCGAAGTCCGAGGCAAAGCCGAGGACGCAGACCATGAGCGAAGTCGCGTCAGACGCGACGAGTCGAATGGTGCGCCCAGTAGGATTCGAACCTACGACCGTTTGCTTAAAAGGCAACTGCTCTACCAGGCTGAGCTATAGGCGCATGTTAATAAATAAATTTTGATATTTCAATGTTCAATATGCGCCTTGACCGTTTGCTTAAAAGTCCGCCAGCTGGCGGATCTACCAGGCTTAAGCTTGGGCGCATGTTAATAAAAATACGCAAATTATTATAGATTAATTATTGAATATTGTCAATTTTGCTTTATTATACCCCTGACCCCATTATTAACAAATATTGGGTATAAATTGTATATAAACCCGGCTTGAAAAAAGCCCTGAAATAGGTTAAGCTAATTCTACATTAAGCAAACCCATGCTCAAAATACCCCCCCAAAATCTAGAAGCCGAAGCTAGTATTTTAGGCGCTTTGTTGATAGACAAAGAAGCCATCATCAAAGTAGCTGATGTTTTGCGTTCTGATGATTTTTATAAAGACAGCCATGGCTTGATTTACCAAGCTATTCTTGATTTGTTCGAAAAACATGAGCCAATTGATATTTTATCAATGGCCAATCGCCTGAGCGAAAAAAAACAACTGGAAGCTGTTGGTGGCAAATCATACTTAGCGGAGCTGACCGCGTCGGTGCCCAATGCTTCGCATGTAGCCAACTACGCCAGTATTATCCGTAAAAAAGCCACCCTGCGCAAACTAGAGCAAGCGGCTTCAGAAATCAGCGAATTTAGTTTTTCGGAAGATCAAGATGTAGAAAAATTATTGGATCGCGCTGAACAAAAACTTTTTACTATTTCCCAGTCCTCGCTGAAAAGAAACTTTATACCCATCAAAAATATTTTGAACGATGCCTTTGCTCGTATTGATGAACTACACAAAACTGGTGGCCAAGGCACAAGAGGCATACCTACTGGCTATACCGGCCTAGACAAAGTCCTATCCGGTTTGCAAAAATCTGACCTTATCATCTTGGCCGCTCGTCCATCTTTGGGCAAAACTACCTTGGCCTTGGACTTGGTGCGTCATGTAGCTATACGAGCCAAAGTGCCAGTTGGCATCTTTTCTTTGGAAATGTCCAAAGAACAATTAGTTGACAAACTGTTGGCCGCTGAAGCACAAGTGGATCTGTGGCGCATGCGCACTGGCAAATTATCCGACCGCGAAGAAGATGATGATTTTCCGCGCATTGGCAAAGCCATGGGTGTGCTATCTGAAGCGCCAATTTTTATTGACGACTCTCCCAATATCAGCATCATGGAAATCCGCACCAAAGCTCGTCGCCTCAAAATGGAGCATAATTTGGGTTTTTTGGTAGTTGATTATCTGCAACTCATGGATTCTGGTGGTCGCCAAGAAAATCGCGTCCAAGAAATATCAGAAATATCCAGGGCTTTAAAACAAATTGCCAGAGAGCTTGATATACCAGTCATGGCGCTATCTCAATTATCCCGAGCCGTAGAAAGCCGCTCTCCAGCCATACCAAAATTGGCTGACTTGAGAGAATCTGGTTCTATTGAGCAAGACGCTGATATTGTTATGTTTATTTATCGCCGAACCAAAGACAAAAGTCGCGGTGAGTGCCCTGAAGAAGAAAAATTTGTGGCCGAAATACATATTGACAAACACCGCAATGGTCCGACTGGCTTGACCCGCTTATTCTTTGACGAAAATAAAGTGACTTTCAAAAACCTAGATACTGACAAATCAGAAATACAAGATCATACTGGTTCCGACCAAGGCAATATCCAAGAGCCAATATCCAGTGAAGAATTCCTCGTGGCTGGTGGCTGGCAAAATATACCTTAATTAGCAAAAAGTATCGCCCACAGGGCGATAAAGTTTCAAGAATAAAAAATAAAAACATCACTTAAATAAAAACTAACTCTTGAAACTTCAAACAAACACATATATAATACGGCTGTGACTTTTAAACTTTTAACTTTATAACTTTTAACTAAATTTTATGTTTAATAAACTAAAACAATTCAACGATTTGCGAAAACAAGCTGGCGTTTTAAAAAATGCTTTAGCTGGAGAAATTGTTGAAGTAGAAAATAAAGCTGTTAAAATAACTATGGATGGCAACCAAGAAATCAAAAGCTTGGAAATAAAACCCGAGTTCATGCACGCTGAAAAAAGGGCTGAACTAGAGCAAGAACTTAAAAATGCTTTTGCAGAAAGCATCAAAAAAGTCCAACGCAAGATGGCCATGAAAATGCAATCCATGGGTGGTTTTGATATGCCGGGATTAAAATAATACGCCTTGTTAAAAATTCACGAAAAAACTATTTTTTATTTACAAAATCTGCCCTAGCTAAATATATAAATTTTTAACGAGGTGAAACATCTACCAGATTTTATCCAAAAACTAATCAATGAATTTGATAAACTGCCGGGCATTGGGCCAAAAACATCCACTCGGCTAGTTTTTGATTTACTGCACCGTCGCGAGGACATCCAGGAATTTGCCAAAAGTTTGAACGAGGCCTATGAAAAAGTTCATTTCTGCCCCCAGTGCTTCAATCTGACAGACACTGGACTCTGCAATATCTGTCGTGATCCCCAAAGAGACCAAAGTATTATTTGCGTTATTGCCCACAATCAAGATATTGAAGCCATTGAAAGAACCAATGAATTCACTGGCACTTATCATTTGCTCAATGGATTGCTAGGACCACTGGAAGGCATCACGCCTGATAAACTAAAAATTAAAGAATTACTGGAGAGAGTCAAAAAAAATAACATCAAAGAAATTATTCTGGCGCTTGACCAAAGCATGGAGGGTGGAGCCACCACTATGTATCTCTTAAAGATTCTGGCCGACAAAAATATCGTGGTCAGTCAGCTAGCCCGTGGCATACCTATGGGCGCCAATATAGAATACACCGACGAAGTGACCTTATCCTCGGCCTTAAAAAATAGAAAATAAATCTAATTGACACCCCGCCATATGCGAGGTAATTATTCGGCGTCATTCCCGCGAAAGCGGGAATCTACAAGTAAATCTTCGGTGTGGATTCCGGATCAAGTCCGGAATGACAAAAGAAAAATCCCGCATATGGCGGGATTTTTTAAATTTATTTAGTAACAATCTTTTCGATATTTACTTCTTCTTTGATTTGTCTATGACCGTATCTTTTTCGATAGCGAGTTTTATTTTGATATTTAAAAACATCAATTTTCTTTTCTTTGAATTCTTTGATCAGGGTAGCTTCAACTTTAGCGCCTTTGACCAAGGGAGTGCCAACTGTGATATTTTCTTTATCATCAATTACAGCCAACACTTCTTCAAAAACAACGGCTTGACCGGCTGAAGTATTTTTCATTCTTTCAACGCTTAATTTTTGTCCGGCCGCAATCAAATATTGTTTACCGCCAGTTCTGATTATTGCTTTCATAAAATTTATAACTATTTTTAATACGGGGTTCAGCCCGTGAAATGCCACTTAGTGGCAATCACTATTTTTAAATAGTGATTATTTCACGGGGTAAATATTAACAAACTTAGATGATTGTGTCAATGGCCATATATCGCACATCATTGACAATATATAATATATATGCTATAATATAAATTGTACCTAGGATTCCAATCTCAGGTCGTTCATTCCCAAGGAGGGTTTCCTAATGAGCCTAAAACAATTTGTTTTGTTCGTGCTTGCTATTCTGGGATCCGCCGCTCTGATGGTGGTTATTGTCGCGATCACTGTGCCGAAACCGGAACTTAACTTGAACCAGCAATTTCAACTAGGACTACCATCATATCAAGTTATCTACGGTAACAATTCGTACAACAAGAACATCAGCTTCTACGCTCGAAACGACACGTCAGCTGTCATGCTCACCAACCTGAACCCCGGAATCACCCTACTTCGTGTCTGGGACACCAAGCTACGTGGTATCGGCCATGGGAGACCGGTAAGACTTCAAGGAAGTGTCGTTGACATTTTTGTCCTTGACACGTCTGGTCGCGAAATCAGCCGCTGGCACATCACTATCAACCGATAGTCACGGACTGACGAGCAAAGGAAAGGATTCATCATGAAAATCCACAAAGCTCATGCTCCCTACATCATTTATGGATTCGTCATTCTGGTGCTCGCCACCCTCGTCGTGCTGAACAACACTGTCTGGCGCGCCGAGAATGAGCGTTCCTGGAAACTTACCGAGTCCACTAGTAGTTAAGACCTCTCAGGTCAGGCCACAAATGCCTGCCCAAAACTCGCCGTCCATATCTTCGGATCAAACGGCGAGTTTTCTTTTTACAAAAAAACCACCGAAACGGTGGTATATTTAAATATTTTATTAGAGAAATATTTTAAACTTAATGGCCGAAGGCCATGAGCGAAGTCGCGTCAGACGCGATGAGTCGAATGGTGGTCGCACCTGGATTCGAACCAGGGACCTTCGCAATGTGAATGCGACGCTCTAACCAACTGAGCCATGCGACCTTAAAATAAAATTATAATTTTCAAACTGCCAATTAGTGCTCCCTGCCTGCCGGCAGGCAGGTAACCAACTGAGCTATATGCCCCAAGTAAAGAATGGTCGAAGACCATGAGCGAAGTCGCGTCAGACGCGACGAATCGAATGGTGACCCCACAGGGAATCGCCCATCCTACGCCCTTCGGGCTTCGGAGGGTAAAAACCCTTAACATGTAAAGCTATTTTCTTTTGGTGACCTCTAGGGGAATCGAACCCCTGTTGCCAGGATGAGAACCTAGTGTCCTAACCACTAGACGAAGAGGCCAAAACCAAAAGAAAATAGCTTTTAAAATAACCAAAACACTGGATATTAAAGCAAAAATTTAGCTAAAAGTCAAAGTTATGCTATTTTTTCACAGACCCCACTAAATATTCTCCGGCCTCCCAAGGCCTGCTCATTAGTTCATAAACTATCTGTTCCATTTTCATGCCCCGCGAACCTTTGACCAAAACAACATCGCCAGTTTTTAATCTTTCCTGTAGAAAAATCCCAGCTTCAAGAGTTTTTGGAAAATGAAAAATTTTATCTTCACTCATACCGGCCTGTATAGCGCCCCTGGCAATATCTCTGGACCGCTCACCAACGACAAACAAATAATCTATTTTTAAATCGTAAACCATTTGGCCCACTTGACGATGATCATTTTCACTTTCCGCACCAAGCTCGAGCATATCGCCAAAAACAGCGATTTTTCTGCCCTGACTTGGCAACTCGCTCAAGATTTCCAAAGCCACTTTGGAAGATTGCGGGGAAGAATTGTAGCTATCATCAATCAACCAGCTATTTTTCACCCCAAGCAAAAGCTTGGTGCGTCCTGAGGCCGACTGATAATTTTGAATATTTTCCGTTGCCTCTACTAGATTTAGACCCATGACCAAGGCCACTGTACAGGCGGTAGCTACGGCCACAGCATGCTGACTGCCCAAAATATTTGGCAAAAATACTGGTAATTCTGCGCCTTGATAATGTATCTTGAAATTCGTGCCGTATGTTTTATTATGAAAAGTAAGGTGTATGTTGGAAATTCTGACATCACAAGCGTCGCTTAGACCAAATGTTTTGACTGGTGCTGGGCTATTTTTTTTCAAACTTTGTAAAAATGGATCGTCGCCATTGATGATGACCCAATCATGTTTGCCCAGACGCTTAGTAATACTAATTTTTTCTTTGGCAATATTTTCTATAGAGCCAAAATATTCCAAGTGACTTTGACCAATAGTAGTAATGATGGCAATGTTTGGCCTAGCCAAACTAGTCAAATACTGTATATCTCCGGGTCGGTCAGCGCCCATTTCCAAAATCAACACTTGCGGATATTTTTTATTTTTAAACAAAAGCAAGCGCCAGGCCTTAAAGATTATGCTGAGCCAAGAAAAAATATTCTTACCACCGCTCTTTTCCAAGCCCAAAATAGCTAAAGGCAGACCCAATTCATTATTGAAATTTTTGGCATTACGACCGACGCGAAATTTATTTTTCAAAACAGCAAAAACTGCCTCTTTGGCTGAGGTTTTGCCCACACTGCCCGTAATACCAATAATACGCGGCTGGTATTTTTTGATTACTGCCTTGATTAGTGGCTTTAAGAGCCAAGAAATAAACTTGCGATATTGTCTTTTGTTCATATTAGCGTTCTGGTGCTATCTTATAATATTGTATTAAAAATTGGGCAATTTCGCCAAACAAAGGAATGGCCGTGCCTTCAGAGTATTGTGCTGTCTTCGGATTGTCAAGCTTGGTCAGCAGTGTGAACTTTGGTTTGCTAGCCGGAGCAAAACCAATGAAACTATGGATGGTCACGGTACTATCATATTTTTTGGCGCCAATATTGGCTACTTGGGCTGTGCCTGATTTGCCAGCTACATAATATCCTGGCACTCTAGCTCCTACCGCGTGCTCACCATCCACCACATTGATCAACATGGCGGAAATTTGCGAAGCCGTACTAGCGCTAATCACATTTTGTCTAACTATTTTTGGCTGATAACTTTCTATCACCTTGTCATTATACTTCAATTCTTTGATAATGTAGGGTTGCATTAGATTACCACGATTAGCCAAGACATTGAAAGCGTTGATCATCTGCAAAGGCGTGACCGTAATACCCTGACCATAGGAAGCAGTAGCTTTGTAGATGTCTCCTTTTTTTTCAAGCGAGCTAATATCGCCGGCCGACTCTTGGCTCAACAAAATATTACTTGTCTTACCAAAACCAAAATCGCTCATATAATCATGAAAAATTTTATTAGGCACATCTTGCGTGGCAAAAACAATACCGGTGTTGATAGAATATGCCAACACTTTTTTCATATCTGACCAGCCATATTCTTTTTTGCCAGCATTGCGAATCACCTGACCAAAAGCAAATTTTATTTCACCAGTATCCTCATAGCTAGTCTCGGGAGTCACTTTTCCTTCATTGATAGCAATAGCCATGCTAATGGCCTTCATCACTGATCCGGGCTCATAATTTTGAAATACTGCCAAATTATTATAAACCTCTGGACTCTCTACCTTGCCGTAATCATTGGGGTCAAAACTAGGATAATCACACATAGCGCGAATAGCCCCAGTAGCTGTTTCCATGACAATCACTGTGCCACTGTCAGCCATATTTTTTTCCACAGCTTTTTGCAAGGCCTGGCAAGCTTTATATTGGACAGTATGATCAATAGTCAGCACCACATCCGCTCCCGGTCTAGCTTGTTCACCCTGACTGTCATAAAGCAGTACTCCGGCCACATCTTTTTCGCCAACAATCTTTCCGGACAGACCAGACAGTTCATCATCAAAATATCCTTCCAGCCCATATTTGCCCTCTCGGCTTACGCCATCTTCGTCAAAACCCAAAAAACCCAACAGGTGAGCCCCCACCTCTTTGTCAGGGTAAAAACGCAAGACCGATTTTTTAAGAATTACACCCAAGTCCTGAATAGCAGTTAATTTTTTTGGCCCAAGCAAACTTTTGTTTACATCCTCCAATAAAATATTAAGCTCGTCCTTGATCCGACCGACTTTATCTTCACTGACGTTTTTGGCTACCACTTCGTATCGCTTGTCAGTAAGTCCTGCTTTTTCCTTGATCACATTGACATCTATTTCCAAATTCTTACTCAAAATATCCGCAATATTTTGGGGTCTGGTAATCATTTTGGGATCCAAAGCTATTTCATAAAAAACTTTATTTACGGCCAAAGGATAAAGCTCGCCGTCTTCGCTTTGGCTGGCTAAGGCAAAAATTCGGCCCCTTTCTGGGGCTACTTCTTGATCAATTGTTCGTTGGCTCAAACCCAATTGCACGTAATAATCATGCTTGATAATTTGTAAATAGAACAAACGACCAATAATTATCAAAATAAATAAAAAAATAACCCCTTGTAAAACATTGATCCTCGAAGCAATGGTCTGTTTTTGGTTATTACGGCCGATATTCATAATCTATGCGGCACTTTTTGGATTATTTTAGAGCCACCTTGTCTATGGCTGTGCTCAAATAAATTATATTAGCATTATCCACTTTTACCAAATTTAATCTCTGACTTTCTTGCTCAACCCTTTCAATTGACTGCAAAGTGCCAATCTCGGCATTCAACAAACGCAACTCGTCTTCGGCCTGCCGAATACCCTTGGTCAGCTCACTACGCTGCAAATTTTGGGCATTGCTGTAGTTAGTCAAAAACAAGCTGGCCATCCAAAAAACTATAGTTAAGATTAGAAACAAATGACTAAACTTCTTCATGTTTCCCCAAAGTGATAATTTGTTAATTTTGTAAGACATATTTTTATTTTTATTTTTCGCCCACTGGGCGATAACCCTGTGGGTTGTATTTTTCGTTCACTGGGTGAATTTTTTGAGCAACACGCAGTAAGGCGCTACGACAACGCGGATTATCCTTTATTTCTTGCGGACTTGGCTTGATCGGCTTCTTGGTCAAAACTTTTAAGCTGGCCTGCCTATCACAGACACAGATAGGTGAGTCGGGCGGGCACTGGCAGAGTCCAGTTTGCTCTTTAAAAAAATTCTTCACTATCCTGTCTTCTAGCGAGTGGAAACTGACCACTGCCAAGTGCCCGCCCGGGGCCAAGATATCAATTGCCTGTGGCAAAGCTAATTGTAAATTTGCTAATTCCTGATTTACCTCTAGACGCAAAGCTTGAAAAACCTTAGTCAAGGGATGGCGCCTGAATTTTGGCAAATCTGTTTCTTTTATATTCAATATCCGGAGTATGACGGAGACAAGCATGGAAGTTTTTACAAATTTTTGTTTTTGTTTATTGAGTTGCCGCCAAGCTATAAGCCCGGAAGCAATCTTTTTGGACTTCACTTCTTCGCCATACTCCCGCAATATTTTTTCAATTTGTTTTTCCGAGAAGTTCAAAACAATGTCCGAAGCGGTCAATTTTTGGTTTTGAGCATCAAAACGCATATCTAGATCCGCGCTGTCTTTGAAAGAAAATCCCCTCCCAGCTTGATCGAGCTGGTCAGAAGACAGACCCAAATCAAATACTATCCCGGAAATTTCACCTAATTTATCACGGTTTTTTTCAACCGCTGACTTTAAATGTACAAAATTATCGTGAACTATTATTAAACGATCTTTATACTTTTTTAACTTTTGTACGCTATGCAGTATGGCTCGTTCATCAAGCTCCAGAGCCAAAACCTTGCCGTGAGGACCATTTTTGCGCAATATTGCCTCACTATAGCCCCCGCCCCCCAAAGTACAGTCAATATAATTCTGATTCTTTTGTGGCGCCAATTGTTGAATCACTTCCTGAAGCAAGACACTGCGGTGCTGATAATCCATACTAAATACCTAGATCAACTAACCCTTCGGAAATATGATTGCTATCTTTTTCAGAAACACGCTGATATTTGGACCAAGCTTTTTCATCCCAAACTTCTAATCTATTGTATAAGCCAGCCAAAACGACCTGCTTATTGAGATCGGCAAATTGCTTCAAATAATCAGGCAAAATAATACGGCCCTGCTTGTCCAAAATGACATCCATAGCTCCGGCCAACATCATTCTAGAAAAAGCGCGGGATTTGGCTTGAGAAATTGGTAAATTACTTAGCTTATCAACTAATTTTTGCCATTCTTTGGCCGTATAGATAAAAAGACAATTATCCAAGCCCTTGGTAATGACTGCGCCATCAGGAAAAAGATTCCTAAATTTGCTAGGAATGGCCAAGCGGTTTTTGTCATCTAGATTGTATTTGTACTCGCCAATAAACATAACAACAAAGGTTATCCACAGCTTTAATAATTAATCCCCCACTTTTCACCACTTTTTTCTATATTATTTACATTATACCCCACCAAGACATTTTAAGCAATAAAAAAAAGACCTTATTTATCCACAGACCAAGGTCTTATTACAACACAAATTATTAAAATGCGTATAGGACTTATCCACACCCGCAAAGTTTGCTATACTCCTTGCAGTGCAAGCGCTTATTTTACCAGCTGAAATTTGTGTTTTTTCTGACTGATAGTAATTTCCGGCGCTTGATTATAAACAACTTTTAATGGCTTAAATTTTTTAATTTTACCAATCTTCTTGAGAATTTTATCTAAAAGATCATTGACCTCGCCCCCAAAGCTATAATCAGCATAAACTTTGGCCTCGTTTTGCCAAGCCAAAGCATTGATCATAGCCGTCATGACTTTGACTTGAGTCAATGAAGCGTCTTGCAACAAAAGCGCCAATGATTTTATTTGACTGATTTTTAACTTATTTTTCTTTAACAAAAAAGCCAGTTTAGTCAAAACCTGATCTTGATCAAACTGGAGGGCAAATAAATGGCGATAAAAAATTTTATTATTTTTTACCAGCAACCACTCCGCTTTCTGCTTGTTTATAATGTTTAAAACTAATATCATCTAAAATGTCCTAACAAAAACAATGCCAAGCAGTCCAAAATATAATTATAAAATATAAAGTTAAACCAATAACAACTGGCCATTTATGATAACGTAAATTAAAATTTGATAAGTAAGCCCATAAATTGAAAATAAATAATGCTCCTAAAAGATAAAACATTATTGATGTATAAGTGGAACATAAAATAAAAACTATCAAAAACGCGACTATCAGTAGCAAGGCAAACCATAAGGCAGTTTTACGACGTCTCTTGCTAAAATAATTTAGCCCTAAGGCCAAAATATAAACAAAAACCAAAAATAATTTAAACCAAATACCAATATTTTCACAATCAGAATCGTATATTGGCTTAAATTGCCCATCAGCATCCCCTGATAAATCATCTACCTGATCCACTTGTTCGCCTGATTCCGACTCCTGAGCTTGGACTGAATCAAAAAATTCTTTAATACCTTTGACCAAAGCTGGTGGCAAAAAACTACCAGTTTCATCAGTAGAAGTGATTTCACCTTCTTTGAGCCCCAAGACCCCAGCTGTCCGGAAACTATGCTCTGGACTCACTGTGTCAGCTTCATTACTGCGATGCGAAATAACCCGATAGTAATATAAAGTATCCGGTTCTAAACCAGCTAAATATATTTCACGAAAAGTGACTAAAGTAGAATCCTCGCTAGTGCTATGAACATAACCATAATTAGCATCCAAACCAAAATTAAAAGTGTGGACACCAAGTTCTGGGGAGTAAATCACTCGACTAGTCGCCGGATGATTGGTAAACCAAGAAATCATGGCTGAATTGGTAGTTTGATTACTTGCTAATTCGTTAAAAATCGTCAGAGTCGTAATTCCCGAGCCACCACCTCCACTACCGTCGCCACCACCAGAAGCAATAGTAATTGGCTCACCGCCTTCATCATCTTCACTAGTAAAAAATAACTGAATATCAAAACCCAAAGTTTTGTTTTGATAATCGTTGCCCGTACTGCTGATAAAATTAACCGTCAAATTATAATCCGCTGAATTGCCAGCCGAAAGTACATTTAAATTAACCAAACCCTGATCAAAAAAATCAGCCAAAGTATTATTAAAATAAACTTGATTACTATCTTCTATTCTTAATTGTAAGGTATCTCCAAAATTATCAGAATCAGAAACATTGATAGCTTCTAAAGCTACACTGCGATTAGTTTGGCTATTATTTTGAATACTAATAGAGCTTTGGGATGTCTGACCTGGCAAAAAATTACTTTCTCCAAATAAAGGATTGGGATTAAAATTAACCTGAATTTCATCAACTACTTGCGCTTTGGCTATTGAAATCAAAGAAAAACTAGCTATCAAAATAGCCGTAAAACTAATTGATTTTATAAATCTATTAAACATCTTGTTCGGGATTATTTACTATTGGTTCTGGCTCTGATACTGGCTCGGGCTCAGGAACTGGCTCTGATACTGGCTCGGGCTCAGGAGCAATTTCCTCAATTATTGGCTCTTCACCAACAACTAACTCTTCTGGATCTGGCACTAGCTCCTCACTTAGCCCGGGCTCGTTGAGCGGAGCTTCAGTTTCTTCTATTTCAGTTGGCGCTAACTCTGGTTCTGCTAAAATTTCTGCGCTGGCATCTTCTGCTAATAAAATATCTGGACAATTATCACCGCAAGAATAATCAAATAAATCTCTGGGTTCTGGTTCGGAAATAATTGGCGATTTATCTAAATCTTCAGACAAGCTATGAATATAAACGGTGTTATTTATTCTTTCTACATCAGAAAAAACTTGATCAGCTTGATCATAATTTTCCTGCCAGCCCTCAAAAACTAAATCAAAATTACAATCAGTACCAATCAAACGAGGATCATCAAAAGCATCGGGGGCTAAACTAATTTTGAAACGAAACCAATGCTCTGCTTCACTATAAAAAATATTTTTATAATAAGCATGCTGATTGGGCATTTGTAAATCCGGATCGTGATTGGGTATATTAGTATCAAAATCCTGAAAATCAGCTAAAGTACCTTCATACTTTTTTTCTTGCAGATAATTCCCATGCGAAGTTTCTTCCTCAAAATAATTATACCAAACCTCTAAATGCAAGCGATCTAGTAAAACGGGATCACACTTCAAGGGATCAATACTAGCTTTATATTTAAAAGGTAAAAAACCTTCTTGTTTTAAATAAATATCACGCTTGACTAATAAACCTGTTAATAAACCGACAGTATTATCGGGTGTTACAAAATCT
>CALMZN010000083.1 GCA_937870675.1 uncultured bacterium | reverse complement strand
ATTAAAAAAATAGAAGAAGTTTATAACTTATTAAACGAGTCGGACTTATCTAAAAGTTAAAAATCTGGTATAATATAGCCATGAATGGCGACCTAAGGCCAGAAATAAAAATACCACCAGTTGAAGGCGTAAGTAACGCTGATTTTGTGGCAAGCAGAGAACAAGCCGTGGAAAAAGTGGCTGAAAACATCATCAGAGTGCCAGACACCACACCTCTCAATGATCAGCTGATTAGCGCTCAACAAGCAGTCAGCGCCACACCAGTTGAAAATCAACGGATTGTTTTGGAAAAAGTTGAGAAAATTTTGGCTGAGGACATGGATAATATTTTTTTGTCGCTAGATGTCAATCAACAAGCTGAGTTCAAAAAGCGCGGGGAAGAAGTTTCCCGACAAATTACCAAAATTTTGAGCAAAGGATCTCTTTCTTTCAAAAAAATTGTAAATTTGATTGTTTCCTGGTTGCGTATTATACCGCATGTCAATAGGTTTTATTTGGAGCAAGAAGCCAAAATAAAAACCGATAAAATTATGCGCCTAAATTCTAAAAAATAAACATGGAGCTCAATCAAGAAAGCTTAATTGCCTTAGGACTGTTGGTGTTATTTACTTTTATTATTGCGAGTATTTTTATTAACAAAAATAAAACAAAAACCAACAAGAGTTTGCGTTTGCCCGTTTTTTTGATAAAAGTTCCCAAATATACTAAAGAAGAAAAAGAAGAATTATCCAAGCAATACATTGAACAGAGCTTAGGTAAAATTGAAAACTTTTTTTCTGCTCTAGCTGGTTTAAAATCGGAAAAGTTATTTTTTGGCCAACCGAAAGAAATTTTTTCACTTGATATTGTTTCTGAAAATGGTTTGATTAATTTTTACGCTACAGTACCGCAAAAATTCGCGGAATTTTTTATTGGCCAATTACAAGCGGTCTACCCCAAAATCTACGCCGAAGAGGTGACTGATTACAATATTTTTCAAGCCAATTCGTCTATTATGGCTGGCTATTTGAAATTTACCAATGACTATACTTTGCCCATAAAAACCTACCGTAGTTTTGAGAATGATCCGCAAGAAGGAATTACCAACGCTCTAAGCAAGCTGGTGCCTGGTGAAGGAGCGG
>CALMZN010000082.1 GCA_937870675.1 uncultured bacterium | reverse complement strand
AAAGCAACAGGGCGATGTTCCTGACCATGACGCCTCCTGGGTGCGGCCCTGCGGGCGGGCCGGCCGAATTCTAGCATAGGCGCAGCGCCATGGCAATGCGCCGCCGCCGGGAGAAGGCCGGACGCGGCCGGAAAAATATTTTTGCTATTTATTACTCCGCCTTTAATGCTGTCTTTAGAATAATAAAAATGAAGGGCTATATTTTTATAAATAAAAAGTTGTAGTTCCATATTTTTAATTAGTTAATATTTTTCCTTTTATTGCATCGACAATAATTTTTTTGTTTTCATATATTTCTATCTTTTTATTATTTATCGTCGGTTCGGTGAGACAGGGAATATTAAATTCTCTTGCTATTACGGCAAAATGGGAAAGAATCCCACCATGAATTATCAAAGCGCTAATAAGCGGAATTTTTAAAACCAAAGAGATGTCAGTTTTGCAATTTACAAATACAACATCACCCTTTTTTATTTTATCATAATCTTTGGTCTTGTTTATAATCTTTAAAATACCATCTGACACACCTCTGCAAGCGTTAATACCAACTCCTATAATTTTATTTTTACTAATATCATTAGTTGTAATTTTTAGCTGTTTGTCCAATGTGGTAATATTTCTACTTTGGAAAATGTAAATTTCTTTACCATCCCAACCCCACTCAATATCTTGTGGGTTGCCAAATATTTTTTCGAGTTCTAAGGCTGTTTTTGACAGCTTCTTTAAAAATTCATTTTGTAAACTATCAACTTCGGCTTTTTTAATTACTTTTGATATTGGCTTTTGATGACCACTAACTACCGAGTCACCCAAACCATCGGTATATTCTACAATTATCTTTTTATCGTCTTGATTTACGGGGTCGGCGGTAAATATTATGCCAGCGATTTTTATTGGAGCTAATTCTTGAATAGCGATAGCCATGTTTTCATATTCTAATCTGATGCCATTTATTTTTGCGTAAATCTTAGCATTTTCGCTAAACAGCGATTGATAACATAATTTAATAGCATTGATAATATTTTTTTCCCCTTTGATATTTAGAAAACTTGAATATTGTCCGGCAAAACTTAACAATGGTGAATCTTCACAGGTCGCCGAACTT
>CALMZN010000081.1 GCA_937870675.1 uncultured bacterium | reverse complement strand
TGTCAGTTGGTATTTGGTAAGTGGGGTTGTTTTGGTAATCTTTTTTGGCCAACTGGTATTTGAGTTGTAGATAAAATAATTCTTGAAATTTTAATCTTTGGATGGCTTTTTCTAAGTTGGTCAAATCACTGGGAAAATGAATTTGCTCCAGAGCTTCAAATAGCCAAGGATATTTTTCACTGTTTAATATTTCCACTGGGAAGGGGTCTTCGACGCTAGGGGCGATTTTTAACGCTTTATCAATCACAAAACGCAATTGTTTTTGGGTTATTTTCCCACTGAGGTGATAGTTGGGCACCAAGCGGGCGCTGTGCAGTGGTCGGTCTTTGACTTTTTCATAGCTGGGGTTGGACATCAAATATTTGTTGCCCTTCATTTGCAGTTTGCCGTTTAAAAAAATTTCATCGCCAATTTTTAATATTTGGCTGACAAATTTTTGGTTAAACCAAGTGGCTGTCAGTTGCGCATCATTATCAGTAGCTACAATTTCAGTGATCATTATTTTTCTTTTCCAAGAGCGGAAAGAGCGTATTTTTAAGACAGTTACTTTGATAGTAGTCAATTCATCATCAGTCAATTCGTTAATTTTTTTTACTTCACTCAAGTCATCATACCTAAAAGGGAAATACCACAGCAGATCGCCGACAGTTTTTATTTCCAGTTTATTAAAATCTCGTTGCAAACTACTAGTGATAGCGTGCAATTCAGCCAGAGGAGTATGATAAAAAAAATTTTTTGCCATATTAGGCCAAATAAGCTGAACGCGAGGTTCAGCTTATTGTTAAGAAAGGTGTGTTAGTAATTATAATTTTAAAACTTTTGATAAGGACTCGCTGGCTGGCATTTCTTCCTTTTCTAGATTTTCTTGGAGGTAGCGCAGTAAAATTTCTCGGATCTCAATTGGATTTTCATTTTCCAAAGGCACAACAATCACTGGTCGCAGTATGTTTTTGGGTTGTAAGTATAAGTTTTTTATTTTGGGTGGGTAGTAGACAAGATAGAAATGATCCAAAGAATTATATTCAATCAATTTGTTGTTGATGACCACGCCATCTTCAGTCAAAAATATGCTGACATTTTCTATTTCTTTGCGTTCATAGTAAAAATATAATATCAGGAACAAAACAATCAAAATCACAAATAAATAATTTCCCTTATCAATGGTCAGGGCAAATGGTCCACCAGCGATCCTAAAGAAAGTGATGTCTAGTCCGACAATTGAGACAAAAATAATAGTCGCCAGTATTAGAAAAAAGAAGACATACCATTTTAAGCTACGTTCGTGTTTTACGTGTTCAGGGAACTGCCAGGAAGCTAAAATTTGGCCATAATCGGCATAATTGCCGTCTTGTTCGCTAACTTCCCCAACTTCTGTTGGTTTTTTCTTTTCTTCTGCCATATTTGTTGTGTTTATTCAATATAATTTGCTATTCCGTGGAATCCCGCACAGGGTTGAGCCCTTGGGACTAGGCCACAGGATAAATTATAACATATTAGTCGGAAAATAAAAAAGGCGGCGGCGATCCACGCGGATCGCCGCCGCACACCCAAGGACTCACGCTAGCCCAAAAAACTGCGCCAAAACTTTTGGCGATTCCTTGAGAGCGTTGATGAAGCGTCCTCGGCTAGCCACAAACCTGATCGTGGCTTTGGGCAATCCGCCTTTTCGACGATATTGCCAGAGCAACAAGCGCAGGCGGGGGATGTGGTACCAGCTGGAGACAAAGATGATTTCAATCTCTCCCTTGATAGTTTTGGCATGGAGTATGGTCTCTTCCATCTCGGCTCGGCTACCCCAGCGGGGCTTGATGGGGGAATGCAAACAGTTGTCAGGCACTCCTTGCTGACTTAGGTATTGCTGTTGTAGGAAGAACATGGCCATGGTCTGTCCAGGGAAAATTGTCTTAGGGGCCATACCAGCGCCAGAGATGAACAGGACATTCTGGCCTATAGTGCGCTTTCTGATATATACACCATAGGCCTTGGCTAGGCGCCACTAGGACTCTGGTCCAAGTTTACGGCCCTGATCAGCTAGATCGCGAGCCATAGGCACAATCAGGCAGGTTTTTTCAGACATTATTTGCCCCCTATAGGAAATGTGATTTTGGTAGGTTCTGATTGATAACGATGTAATATATCATGGTCGGTCAAGGAGTGTCAATTGCTTTTTAGAATCAAAAAAATATCGCCTACTGCGATATTTTTTTGTTTGCGCTAGCTAAATTATCTGGTTTTTTGTTATTTAGAAAATAATTTGAAAGCCCAACCAAGCAAACTAAATCCTTTTTTGGCAGAGTTTAGGGAATTTTCAATTGCTAAATTGTTTTGTTCCAGTGTTTGAATTTGCTCTGTTAAAGTTTGCGCGTCGCCTTGATTGGCAAGTTGATTTTTAACTTGGTTTAATTGTTTGATTTGTTCTTTGTTTTGTTCCAATATTTTTTGGGCGTTTTTTATTTCGCCATAATTAGGTCCTACCAAAAATTTGGCAAAACCGCTTCGGCTTTGGACTTTTTGCAAGCTGGTTTCCAATTTTTCTTGATTTTGCGTCTGAATTTCCGCAATAGTTCTTACTTGCTGGCCAATACCACTGTTTCTATCAGCTACTTGAAGCATTGCTTGCACAGCATTGGCTACCTGGCTTCTTCTTTGTTGGGCAGTAGTTGTACTAGTGCTAGTTGCTTGGTTGTTTTTGAGCTGGTTTGTTTCACCTTGATTTTGGACTTGAGCACCATCTCCGCTTCCATCTTGTAATCTTTGCTGAATTTGGGCTTCAGTGCTGGAGCTGACTTTGTTTGTAGTAGTGCTGTTTTGCACTTGCTCGTTGGTTTGGGTTTTTAGCTGGGTGTTTTCACCTTGATTGGCAGTTTCTGTTTGAACGCCAGTGTTATTGTTGCTGTTTTGACCCACAGCATAGCTATGACCAGCCAAAGCGAAAATTATAGCTAATACGCTAGCGATTATAATTTTGTTCTGCATTTTTTATTGTCCTTTCTTTATACTTTCTGGTTTGTGCCGGAAAGTGTTGGTAATTAAATTAAATATGATCAAAACGATCAATGTTGTTATTTTAGCATATTTTGTTAAAAAATTAAAGGGCATGCTTTGTGGTAATTAAAAATTAAAAAGCATTAAAATATTTTGAGTTATTTTAAAAAGGTATTTTTTTGCTTAATATTAGCCAAAATAGTTAGAAAAACTCATTTACACGCAGTAAATTGCTTAGTCAAAAATGGGGTTGCCAAAATCAGCAAAATATATTACTATATAAGCTGATTTATATGTGGAGAGGTGCCTGAGTGGTTGAAAGGGGCATCCTGCTAAGATGTTGTCCGGGTTAAACTGGATCGAGGGTTCGAATCCCTCCCTCTCCGCCAACACTTTTTAGTGTCGAACAAACTAGCTTAAATTAAAAAAATAAAAAATGTTTGAGTATTTGGTTGGTCTTTTTACTAATATTATTTCGGCTGGTTCTTATTATGGTTTGGGATTTTTGATGATTTTGGAGAGCATGATACTACCCGTGCCCAGTGAAGCAGTGATGCCTTTTGCTGGCTTCCTGTGGCATTCCGGACAAATGTCTTTTGTCTTAATTATTATTAGCAGTACTATTGGCAGTATTATTGGTTCACTGCTTTCCTACGGTCTTGGTCTGTATGGTGGACGTCCTTTGATAATTAAATATGGTAAATGGTTTTTGCTAAATGAACATCATTTAGTAAAAACTGAAAATTTTTTTAATAAATTCGGTGATAAAACAATTTTTATCAGTCGTTTTATTCCAGTAGTCAGACACTTGATTTCCATTCCGGCTGGCACTGGCAAAATGAAATTAAGAAAATTTATTGTCTACACCGCCTTGGGTGCTGGCCTCTGGAACTCAATACTGGCTTATACTGGCTATTCCTTGGGAGATAATTGGGCTTTAGTCAGAAAACATAGCGAAATATTGGACATTATTTTAATAATTGCGATTCTCGTTTTAATTTTTTATTACTTCCGTCAAAAATTTAATAAAACAAAAACAAAACCATAAATTATTTTTCTTGGCCTCGTAGCTTCCGCCAGAGGCGGACAGGCAGTGGCAAAAAAATAATTTTGTGTCATTTAAAATCAATATTTTATAAACCGTATTTTTTCTTGGCCTCGTAGCTCAATGGATAGAGCGTTTGGTTGCGGTCCAAAAGGTTGCAGGTTCGATTCCTGCCGGGGTCACCATCGCGTCAAACGCGATAGAGTTTAAGCGATGTGCCGCGTTTGATGCGGACAGACAATTAAAAGAAAAGCGATGCAATATTATTATGTATATCTGCTCTTTTCGGTTTTAGATAAGGGATGGTATATTGGATACACGGGTAATTTACAAAAGAGGTTATTTGCACATAATGCTGGGAAGGTTTATTCAACAAAAAATAGAAGGCCATTGATGTTGATCTACTATGAAAGTTTTTTAAATGAAGCAGATGCTAAAGCTAGAGAGGAATATCTAAAAAGTGGATATGGCCGATTACAACTTAAAAGTATATTAAAAAATACAATTTTGACCAAGGAGAGTTGGCAGAGCGGTCGAATGCGACAGTCTTGAAAACTGTTATCCCTGCAAGGGGATCGGGGGTTCGAATCCCTCACTCTCCGCCACATCGAGCTAGTACGAGGTACTTCAAAATAAATATCTAATAAAACAGCCAGACTAGGCGGTTTTATTTTAAATTATATTATAACAAATTTTACGCTGCAGAGCTGATAAACTTGATCAAAAAAAACTTGACTATAGGGCAATAGAGGTGTAAATTTTTGGCAGATACAATGGCCATTCTATTCAGAATGGCTATCAAACGCGTTCATTAACAACCAAAGCAAAGGAGAAAACTCATGTTTTCAACAAATGACATTTTCTGCAAACACTGTGTCAATCCGCAAGGCCTTGGCATTATAAACCCCAATACTCAAAAAGAAATGAAATTCTTTATGGGAAACAATGGAATCGTCTGCGAGTTGTGCCAAGAAATCATCAGTACTAACAACTTACCATCAAGAGAACAGTTTAATGAGGAACTTACTACTTTCTTAAACGCCAATCACCGCATTCTTTTTGCCTACTCCGGTGGACTAGACAGCACCGTCGTTCTAGCAAAATTGAATGACGAGTGCCAGCGGCGTGGCATCGACCTGCGACTCTTTACGGTCAACACGGAAGTAAAAGGTCGGGTGGCGATGCAAAACGTAGATGCTGTATTGCGTCATCTCGGTTTGAATGCTCAACATTTCTATATCGACATCTCGCAACAGATTCAACATTCCCCAAAAATCATGGAACTGACTGGTAAACCAATGACAACGGTCGATGTTTACAGATACTGCCTTACGCAAGGCATCCTCCCTTGCGGTAAGACCTGTAACATCATGATAGACCAAGCCTATGACCAAGCAATGGCTACTTTGAATTTTCAAGTATTGGTCACCGGCGGCGACACCCCCAAAAAGAACTCATTGGGGGTCTACTCGCTGTTCTGGAAAAAACCTAGTGGCATCACTATAGTCAGAGGTGGTTATGGTTTAGCTCTTACCAAGGAGTTAAACGCCAAGTTCATAAGCGAACATGGTATTCCTTGGATCCATCCGCAATGCGGTGGTTATGATACCGACTGTCTTGTCCCGGGCGTATTCTTCTCCGACAGATTAAACGGCCAGCCCGAACAAGAAGCTAAGATGACCGTGACCCAATTTCCGATCATCTTGGACTATCTAGCTGAACGGGTACGCTTTGGCGTCATTAACCGTGACCAGGGCTTGCAACTATTGACGCGAGTTGATATTGCTAGCTCCGAATCACACAGAGAGTTGATGGACATACTGAACCGCATCAACCCTTAAAGAAAGGAACGGTTATGGATGTCATGAATTTGCACCACCTAGCCGTGCCCTGCATTGCCAAGGAGAACCCCGTAGATATATCTCTATACACTGGGGACGAAATCTTTTACCTCAACCCCAGAGCGGTAATTCGTTACGAACCACTGGGAGCCGTGATTACCCCACCCATACTCTATGCCTCTTACCTACACATCGACAGCGAAGTAATTAAGCTGTTGCGGCGACGAGCTTTTTCCGGGCTTAACCTGCCTAATTATGTCCTATCACTTCTTATAGAAAATGACATCATCTCAAGGAAACCATTTACTACCGACGACTATCGCGAAATACAGGTCGAAGTAAGTGGTCTACCTACACAAGTTCTGTTTGAAGTAACCTCATACTGTAACTGTGACTGCATTGCCTGCTACCACAAGGATGACCTCAATGGCCATATCCCAAGTCTGAAGCAGTTGATCATGAGGATCGACAAGCTGCGAGAACTGGGCTTAAGCATGTTTGAGGTAACGGGCGGAGAACCTTTTTCCCGTCCGGATCTACACCAAGTGTTAGACCACATCGACCGTCTAGGCTTGCATTTTTATGTAGTCAGTAATGGTGAATATCTCGCTGATTGTTCACCAAAACTCATCGATGTACTAAAAAAAGGCTTGGGCATAGCCGTTAGTTTGGATGGCTTTGGTCAGATACATGACCGAATTAGACAGCGTCCAGGGCTGTATGATAAAATGATAGCAGGTATGGATATACTTCATGCTCAGGGTATCAAAATCTATTTGATCTCCACTTTGAGTGAAGCAAGTCTGAGTTGTGTCACTGAGATGATTAATGTTGCAAAACGGTATGAAACGACGATTCACTTCCGTCCTGTCATCAGAACTGGCGCAGCTATTATTAATAATCTCCAACCTATAAACCTAGTCCAAGCACTGGGCGGACTGCTACAGCATCTAAACGTAAGGAATGGCTTGCTCAGCACAAAAAAATCCTTTCCTAGATCACGTTACTATGGCTGTGGTCTGCGAAAAAGGATTTCTGTCAACAGTCTGGGCTCACTGTATCCATGTGTGATGGATCGTTCGTACTACGGAGACGACATCCACAGTTATAGCGCGTCTTCTTTGGTGGCGCGCTTGGAGGAAGACACTAGAAGATTTCTGGTAGCCAATGCAGCCTGTCATAACTGCCACCATAACAACAAAGACCTTCGTTGTGGTGGCTTCTGTCACTTTTCACGAAGCTACCAGAAAGAAAGGGTGTGACTTTATGGAGAATATAAAAGACAAAAAAAACTACGAAGTTATGGCTCAGTTTTACGACCAAATGATGGGCGACGGCAAATACCAAGGATGGAAAAAACTGATCGCCCGTGTCGTAAAGCAGCACCATATCGCAACCGGCAAATGCCTGGATGTTGCTTGCGGAACAGGAAATATCACTAAACTACTACTTGAACTGGGTTTCAGGGTTGTAGGCGTTGACATATCAGCTGAGATGGTCCGACTTGCTCAAGAGAAATTTCCTCAAGAGAATTTCGTCTGTGCTGACGTCCGCGACTTCACGCTCAGTGATGAACTTCGCCAAGGAATCACACTAGCCGTCTCTTTCTACGATTCACTGAACTATCTACTCACCGATCAGGATATGCTACATGCATTCCAATCGGTGTATCGCAACCTTCCTTCGGGAACGATATTTTTATTTGATATGAACACCGTCGCCCACGTCAAAGCCGCTCAGCGGTACCATCCACGCGTGCTAGAGGGCAAGAACTTCTACTCCGTCTATCGTTTCGGCGGTGAGGGTAGATTTTGGACTTTGAACATCGACATCTTTGTCAAAACGAGCGGGTCATACCGCTTGGCAAGAGAACAACACACCGAAAGGGGCTATGACAAAAAAGATATTCTTCCTTTGCTTCAACAAGTGGGCTTCAAGCCGTTGGCAGTCGAGGAGGAATTTAAGACCTATGAAGACGGCATTGAGCACCTCAGTAGGCTATATTTCGTTGTCCAGAAGGCTTGACAAAAAACCTGTTCAGCTATATCTTTAAACTAATATAATTGATTAACCGTAGTACCGTCCGGTGCTACAAGGAGACTATCAATATGGATACGGAACAAACAATCACCATAGCGGAGTGGCAAATGGATATTGAAGAGTTCAATGCCAACGGCTGTCTCATCAATAGTGACTAGGTCTACGACTGGGAGGGGTTTACATAAAGTGGACCCCTCTTTTTTTCTTATATCACAAAAATGATACGAATAAATCCAGCTGTTTCTTATCGAGAAAAAAACGGAACTTATGTTTTTTATTATGACTTTAATTATCTATTTTTTTCCGATACTGCTGCTCATCTTATTTCCAAACTATTACGACTTCTCAGTAAAAAAAAGACACTGGTTTCGCTACCAGGGCCTTTCATAGAATATTTGAAGATGAAAAAAATCATTGAAGAAAAAAAATGACCATGCATGGCTTTGATAGACAAGAATTGCTAGAATTAGCCTGGGAAAAACCGATTCTAGCTCAATTGGAAATTACTAATAAATGTAACCAAAAATGCATTTTTTGCTATGCTGGCTATAAATCCCGCGAGACAACCAAACAGTTATCTCTGGACCAATGGAAAATTATTACCAGCAAACTACAAAATTTAGGCGTTAGACGATTAGATTTTACTGGACGAGAAAGTTTTATGCATCCAGATTTCATAGAATTAATTAGCTGGTGTAAAAAACTAGGCTTTGAAATCAGGATAAACACAAACGGTACTCACGATGTGTCTGAAATATTGAGTAGTGTCGATGAAATAGTTTTTTCTGTGCACGGCTTGCATTCAGTCCATGATAAAATTGTTGTTTATCCTGGATCTTTTGGTCTAATAGAAAAAAATTTCAAGCGCGCAACAACTGCCGGTGTCAAAGTTTCCATAAATATGTCTCTGGTAAAAGATAATTACCATCAACTCCTGGCAGTATTCACTTATTTTGACTCAAAATATGGCCTCCATAAATTCTCTCCCTCTATCCCTGTCCCGTCCCGATTGGGCAGCAACTTTAGCAAAGTCGCCCTAAATCTTACCAATAAACTGTTAGCCGACTATTTAATTGAGTTAAAAAAAATTACCGTAAATAAACTGAAACTAAAACATGGTTTCCATAGTATTTTCATCAACGACCGAGAATGGTATAAAAATACCGGATTATTATTGCCCAATTGTGCGGCTGGCAAATATAAACTTATAGTTGAAAGTGATGGTCGGGTATTTCCCTGCAGTTTTTTCAAAAGCGAAGATTTTTGTTGCGGTAATATCCTAACCGAAGACGAACACCAAATTTGGCAGAAAGGTAAAGGGTTTGAGCGTTTCCGCCAATTAATTATAAAAGAAATGATTCCCGATCAATGCCAAACTTGCTTAAAAAAACCAAGATGTTTTTCAGGCTGTCGAGCTTGGTCGTCAGAATATCAGAAAGGAGGATTTGAATA
>CALMZN010000080.1 GCA_937870675.1 uncultured bacterium | reverse complement strand
AGCCTGACGGCCTTGGCCTTTATCATATCTTGCATTGGTTTGGCCAAGGTAGGTATCAAATATATGGCTATGTTAGACCAAGAAAAAGAGCAAAGAAAAGATAATGAATCAAACAAGCAATCAAATAGAGAATAAAATAGAAAATACCGATGTTTCGGCGGAAGCTGAAAACGGTTTGGCAAATCATCAAGAGCTTGGTCAGAGTCATGAGACCGAGCACGAGCATACTCTTTTTGCTGAGCCGCTTTTTTATGTCAAACAATTTCCCATTACCAATTCATTATTGACATCGTGGTTGGCTGTTATTTTGATTATTGTTTTGTCTATTTTAATCAAAAGTAAGCTCAGTAAAATACCCGGCAAACTCCAATCTTTAGTAGAGACGATCTTTGAGGGCGCTTTTGGTATGATGGATATGGTGACCAATGATAGAAATAAAAGTAAAAAAGTTTTTCCGATAGTATTTGCGATATTTATCTTTGTTTTAATAAATGATTGGCTGGGTCTTTTGCCTGGTGTGGGCTCTATCACTTACAATCACTATCCTTTATTGCGCGGTGGTACAGCTGATTTGAATACCACCTTGGCCTTGGGTTTGATGGCCGTGATTTCGGCTAATGTTTTTGGTGTGATGGTAGTAGGTGGTTGGAATTATTTCAATAAATTTGTAAATATAAAAGCGCTTTTGGAAATTCCCAAAAAAATAAAACATGAGCCAACTATTGTTTTGGTTAATCCTATTAATTTTTTTGTTGGCTTGATAGAGATTATTAGTGAAATTGCCAAAGTGGCCTCACTGTCATTTCGTCTTTTTGGTAATATTTTTGCTGGTGAAGTTTTATTGGCTTCTATTTCGGCGATCTTTGCTTTTGGCCTGCCTTTGCCATTTATGTTTTTGGAAATAATTGTTGGCATCATACAGGCCTTGATTTTTGCTATACTGACTTTGGTGTATTTTACAATTGCTTCTACTGCGCACAGTGAAGAACATTAAAGCGTTCATTTTGAGCTTGATTCAGGATCTCAAATAGTGAGATTCTGAAATAAATTCAGAATGACAATTATTAATTAGTAAACGAGAGTAAGCGACGTTAAACAATAATAAAATCGTCGACTGAAATTGTTTAAGCGCCCAGCGGGCGATCACCCTACGGGCGAGAAAGGATAAAGATATGGATTTAACATTATTAGCCAAAGCCCTAGCCATCGGTATCGGTGGTTTTGCTCCAGCCCTAGCTATTGGCAAGATCGGCGCCAAAGCTATGGAATCAATTGGTCGCAACCCAGAAGCCACTGGCAAGATTCTAGTGCCAATGCTTTTGGTGTCAGCTTTTGCTGAGGCCATTGCTATTTACTCTTTGATCATTGCTTTCAGTATCAAATAGATTTTTTTGACTGCCCTCGTATATTCGGGCGGCTCACTGGCCTTCATTGTCATCCCGCACTTCCTGCCTGCCGGCAGGCAGGGATGCGGGATCTACCATTGACTTGCCATCAGGTATAATAATGGTAGATTCCCGCCTTCGCGGGAATGACAGTGTGAGGTCAGTGAGCCACACCACAGAAGATTTATCTTGAGGGCGGGACTAAGTAATTTATTTTATGGAAATATTGCAATTATTTGGAGTGGATTGGAAGTTGATGCTTGCGCAAATATTTAATTTTGCGATTGTAGCTTTTGTTTTGTGGCGTTTTGCTATCAAGCCCTTGATGGCTAATATGGAAAAGAGGAATCAGGAAATTGAGCAAGGACTCAAGGATGCTGAAAAATCTGCCCAGAAATTAGCTGAATCAGATCGCGAAATCAGGCAAAGCATGCAGGTCAGTCAGGAAAAAGCTATGCAAATAATCATGCAAGCCAAAAAAGACGCCGAAGCAGAAAAGCATGCTCAGCTTGAGAAAACCAAGCAAGAAGTGAAACATTTGATAGACAAAGCCAAGGAGCAGATTGCCAGTCAGCAAGAAGAAATGATTTTGCAGGCCAAAGCCGAATTAGCTGAAACCGTAGTGGAGACAGTCAGATTGCTTATGGACAACAAAATGAATAAAGATATTGATAAAAAATATATTGATTCAATGTTGAAAAAAGTTTAATTATGAATAACAGACAGCAGGCAAAAAATATCGCCAAGCTTTATTGGACATTGAGCCAGAATCGCGATGAAAAAGAAGTGGAGCAGATAGCAGCCACGATGCTTGATTTTTTGGCTAGTCGTGGTCAGATTGCTTTGGTGTCAATTGTTTTGGATGAAACAAAAAAATTACTCTATGCTCAAAAAAATCAAGTAGCCGTGGAGGTGTTGTCAAAATACGCCCTGACTACTAGTGAGCAAGCAGCCGTCAAATCATTGGTTCACAAAAAAACTGGTCGGGAAGCTATTTTGCATCATAATGAGAGCAGTGATTTGATTGGCGGAGTCAAAATCAGATACGAAGATAAAATAATTGACCTGACAATCAAAAAACAATTAGAAGATTTAAAACAATATTTATCCAGTTAGATAATTTAATAATATAGGTAATAATATGTCTAATGATCATTTGGTAAAAAGTTTGGAAAAAAAGTTAGCTTCTTGGAAGCCAAAGGCCCTTGAGGAGACCTATGGTGAAGTGCTGGAAGTTGGTGATGGCATTGCCAAAATTTCTGGTTTGTCCACTGTCATGTCTTCCGAGATGATAGAAATCACCACTCAAGATGGCACCAAAGTCGCTGGTGTGGTGCTCAATCTAGAAGAGCAGATAATTGGTGCTATTATTTTGGGTGAATATGATAAAATCCAAGAAGGTGATAAAGTGAGTTCTACCAAAAAAATATTACAGGTGCCAGTCGGTGAGCAAGTGACTGGTCGTGTAGTCAATCCTTTGGGTGAGCCAGTTGATGGCAAGGGGCCAATCAAAACCAAAACTTTTTATCCAATTGAAAAAATAGCTCCGGGTGTCATCACTCGTCAGTCAGTCACTCAGCCATTGCAGACGGGCATCAAAATTATTGACTCCATCATTCCGATTGGCAAAGGTCAAAGAGAGTTGATCATCGGTGATAGACAGACCGGCAAGACCGCCCTAGCCATTGACGCGATTATCAATCAAAAAGGCAAAGATGTAACCTGTATTTATGTGGCTATTAGTCAAAAAGAATCAAAAATTGCCAAAATTGTGGCTAAGCTAGAAGAAGTCGGTGCTATGGAATATACGACAGTGGTGCTGGCTGGCGCTTCCCAATCAGCTTCTTTGGCTTATATTGCGCCTTATGCTGGTTGCGCTATGGGCGAATATTTTATGGACCAAGGCAAAGACGTTTTGGTCATTTACGATGATTTATCCAAACACGCCGTGGCTTATAGGCAGATATCATTGTTGTTGAGACGCCCGCCAGGACGTGAGGCCTATCCTGGAGATGTGTTTTATTTACACTCTCGTTTATTAGAGCGAGCAGCCAAAATGTCCCAAGAGCATGGTGGAGGATCATTGACTGCTTTGCCAATTATTGAAACCCAAGCCGGTGATATTTCGGCTTATATCCCGACCAATGTAATCTCCATCACTGATGGTCAGATATTTTTGGAAACAGATTTGTTTTATAAAGGTGTGCGTCCGGCTTTGAACTCCGGCCTTTCAGTATCTCGTGTCGGATCAGCCGCCCAGATCAAGGCCATGAAAAAAGTAGCTGGTAAATTGAAATTGGACTTGGCGCAATTTAGAGAGCTAGAAGCTTTTGCTCAATTTGGTTCTGATCTTGATGAAGCCACCAAACAGCAGATCAATCGCGGTATGCGGGTGACGGAAATTTTGAAGCAAGGCCAATATCAGCCCATACCCCAAAGCAAACAAGTGGTGATTTTGTATGCGGTGACTAATGGCTATTTGGATAATATTCCAGTAGATAAAATCAGCGAATGGGAAAAGAAATTGTACGCTACCCTAGACACTAGTGCCAAAGATTTATTAGCGGGCATTGAAAAAGATGGACAGCTCACTGAAGAGCGGGAAGCGGAAATGCAAAAAATAATTAAGCAGTTAGTAGAAACAGAAGTAAAATAATTTATGCCGGCCACGCGTGATATAAAAAGAAGAATACGCTCAGTACGCAGTACCAAAAAGATTACTAGAGCCATGGAGCTGGTAGCGGCGGCCAAGATGCGCAAAGCCGTCACCAAGGTCTTGGCCACTAGGACTTATTCTGATTTGGCTTGGGGTACTGTTTTGCATTTAGCCAAAAAATTAAATGCTGAACATCATTTATTTTTTCAAGAACCAAAAAAAGTAAAAAAAGTTGGTATTATTTTGGTCAGCACCAATCGTGGTTTGTGCGGTAGTTTCAACACCCAATTAGTTAATAAAGTTGTGCAATCCATCAATATTCACCACCCTGAAAAAGTTGAGACGGAAATTATTACCATGGGTTTGAAAGGTAGGTTGGAATCTAGGCGTCGTAAGCTAAATATTGTGGCGGATTTTCCCAAAGATGATATCACCACTAGTTCAGAAAAAATAAGCTCTTCAGCCCACTTGGTGGTGCAAAATTTTTTAGCCAAAAAATACGACAAGGTTTTTATAGCTTATACCGATTTTGTTTCTTCTTTAAGGCAGGCGCCTCACGTCATGCAACTATTACCGATTGTGCCAACGATAGATGAGCGCTTGGCTCACACCGTGCATGAGAAAAAAGAAGATATAAATGATATTAATGTTGATAGTTTTTCGGATTTTATTTTTGAGCCAGATATGAAACAAATTCTAGATGCTTTTTTGCCGCGTTTAGTGGAGATTCAGATTTATCAAGCGGTCTTAGAAAGCGAGGCCAGTGAACACTCGGCTCGCATGTTTGCCATGCGCAATGCTTCAGATGCCGCCAGTGATATGATAGAGTCCTTGACTCTGGCCTACAACCAAGCTAGGCAAGCTAGTATTACAGCGGAAATTGCCGAAATTGCTGCCGGCAGTGCTGCTTTAAATTAATTTATAAATTTTTGTAATAATTTCATAATTTTATGGAGAACAAAGGAAAAATTAAACAAATAATTGGCGCGGTGGTTGATGTTTATTTTGAAAAAAAATTACCAGAACTAAACCAAGCTTTAGAGGTTGATCTTAAAGGGGAAAAATTAGTTTTGGAAGTCCAGAAGCACTTAGGTGATCATATGGTCAGAACCGTAGCTATGAGCTCCACTGATGGTTTGGCTAGAGATGTGGATGTGGTGGATACTGCCAAGCCAATTTCTGTGCCAGTAGGCAAAGAAACACTGGGACGCATGTTCAATGTTTTGGGTAAAGCTGTCGATGGACAAAAAGATGTTGTGACCAAAGACAATTGGCCAATTCATCGCTCGGCTCCAAAATTTGTCGAACAATCAACCAAAACAGAAATATTTGAAACTGGTATCAAAGTAATAGATTTGATTTGTCCATTTATCAAAGGTGGAAAAGTTGGTCTCTTTGGCGGAGCTGGTGTGGGAAAAACTGTGGTTATTCAAGAATTGATTAGAAATATTGCTGCTGAACATGGTGGCTTCTCAGTGTTCGCTGGAGTCGGTGAGCGCACTCGTGAAGGTAATGATCTATATCATGAAATGAAAAATTCCGGTGTGTTGAAAAACACCACTATGGTTTTTGGCCAAATGAATGAACCACCAGGCGCTAGACAAAGAGTAGGTTTGACAGCGCTGACTATGGCCGAATATTTCAGAGACGTAGAGAATAAAGATGTCTTGTTGTTTATTGATAATATTTTCCGTTTTACTCAAGCTGGTTCTGAAGTGTCAGCTTTGCTTGGTCGTATGCCTTCAGCCGTGGGTTATCAGCCCACTCTAGCCACAGAAATGGGTGAACTGCAAGAGCGTATTACTTCTACCAATAAAGGGTCTATCACTTCGGTACAAGCGGTCTATGTGCCAGCTGATGACTTGACTGACCCAGCGCCAGCCACTACTTTTGGACACTTGGATTCTACAGTGGTGTTGTCTCGTAATTTATCAGAACTGGGTATTTATCCAGCAGTAGATCCACTGGATTCTAGTTCAATCATTTTGGATCCAGAGATTGTGGGTCAAGAGCATTATGATGTGGCTCGCGGTGTGCAAAAAGTTTTACAACGCTACAAAGATTTGCAAGATATTATTGCTATCCTAGGTATGGATGAATTATCAGAAGAAGACAAGCTGACAGTCGCTCGCGCTAGAAAAATTCAGAAGTTTTTATCTCAGCCATTTTTCGTGGCTGAGACCTTCACTGGCACGGCTGGCCAATATGTTTCACTGAAGGATACCATCAAGGGTTTTAAAGAAATTTTGGCTGGTCAGCACGATGACAAGCCCGAGCAAGCTTTTTATATGAAGGGTGTTATTGAGCAAGTCAAAAGTTAAATAATTATAATGAAACCAATTTTGTTAAAAATTGTGACACCCGAGCGCATCTTGTTTGAAGACAAGGTGAACCAAGTTTCAGTTTCTACTGCTTTGGGTCAAATTACCATATTACCCAACCACATACCTTTGGTCAGCGCCTTGAAGCCGGGTGAAATAATTGTTCGCCAAGAAGGCAAGGATGAGGACTTGATGTCAGTATCTGGTGGCTTCATTGAAGTGCTAGCCGATCAAGTGGTGATTTTGGCTGATACGGCCGAAAGAGCGCAGGAGATAGATGAGCAGAGAGCAGAGGAAGCTATCAAGAGAGCTCAAGAACTGATGGTAAGTCGCGTGGTTGACGCTGAGCAGTTTGCTTATTTTTCCGCTCAATTGGAGAAAGAGTTGGCTAGATTGCATGTGGTCAGGAAATATAAAAAAAGTCATAGACATGTGCCAGAAGATTTTGGCAAATAGTAGTTAATGATTGCCCCTCCCTTGCCCTTGTTTTTACCATTGACCCGCCTTCGTCGCGCTACGCGTGACTTCGGCGGGCGAGACGAGGATTAAGAAAAGTTTTTGTTCAGTATAAGTTTTGTTGTGTAAAAAAATATTGCTAGTCATTATCATTGACTTTTTATCTTATTTTTGCTAAGCTTTTGTTCGTCTTAAAAAACGAAAAATATGGGATACATAGTACCAAACGATTTACTTACTGAGCACGAATGCCCGCTAGCGGTCATCAAATGCGTTGATTTTCGCTTTCGGGAATCGGATCAGGAGTTTGTGGAAAAACATTTGGGGTATAAGAATTTTGACCTCTATGCTTGGCCGGGTAGCGCTAAAGATGTTTTGAAGAACAATGGTTTCAAGGTATCTTTTTCTGAGAAAATAGTAGCTGTTTCCAAGAATCTTCATCATGTCAAGAAATTGTTGTTGCTCTGGCATTGGGATTGTGGTGCCTATGGCGGTAGTAACAACTTTTCTTCAGCTCAGGAAGAAGAAGCTGTTTACCAAAAAGATCTACGCACTGTCCGAGATATGTTGATGCCAGATGTGCCAGCTGATTTAGAAATTGTTATGGCTTATTCAAAAGCCGTGCCACAGGGCTTGGATTATACTATTTTAGAATAAAATCTAGTTAAAATAAGAATTATGTAAAAAAATGTCTATTGACATTTTTTTATTATTGGCCTATAATATGTTTTCCTTTTTCATGGGAGTTTGTCTCCTACATGCAAATGGAACATTCAACAAGGAGGAATGCTATTGTCCAGAAGCGTATCTGCCCCCGGTGTTCTCGTTAACTGCATCGACCCGAGGTTCACTGAAGCAGCTCTGAAGATCACTCGTCACTTGGCTGGAGGCCACGTCGTTGTACCACGCTCGCGTCCTGGCGCGACCCTGCGTCACTGTCACAGCTGTCCGATCACTTGGGAGTTGATTGGAGACATCGCTGAGATCAGTATCCCTCATCATGGTGCTCTGAACCTGTACATCGCCCATCACGCTGATTGCTTGGCCTACGGGGGGAGTAAGGCATTCTCCTCGGAAGAAGAAGAGCGAGCTACCCATGTCTTGGACATGAGAGCGAGTAAGAAGCTCTTCACCAAGGAAGTATTGGCTCACGCTGAAATGCTCGTCCAGTACGGCGACATCACTCCCCAGGAGAGAGCTCGCTTGAAGTGCGCCTTGGACGGAGGTTTCAAGGTGACCTCGCTTTTCCTGTTTCCGCCCTCTGGGCGCCGTTCTTTCACTGCCGACGAAGTTCGTGCCGACATCTTGGATGACTAGCTTCTCCGTAACCGCCCAAATACAGGGCACAGGCCCTTGTTTACCAAAGGAGGTTATGACAAGGGCCTTTTCATTTTGCTTTTTTTATGTTTTTTGTCTATAATAAAAATATGTCTAATAAATCAGAAAAAATCGTCAGTGATTTGTTGGCCTTGGCTGATATTAAACTACAGGGTGATAGGCCTTGGGATATTCAGGTTAAGAATGATTCTTTTTATAGTCGCGTTTTGTCTAGTGGTTCCATGGACTTGGGGGAATCATATATGGACGCTTGGTGGGAGGCCAAAGATTTAGCAGAATTTTTTAATCGTTTGTTATCAGCTGATTTAGACGAAATTGTTAGACAAAATAAACAGTTGGTATTTGATTTAATAAAATTCAGATTATTTAATCGTCAGTCCAAAAAAATAGCCAAGCAAAATAGTGAGCATCACTATAATATTGGCAACGAGCTCTACAAAAATATGCTTGATAAACGAATGGTTTATACTTGTGGTTATTGGGCTCAAGCGGAAAATCTCGATCAAGCTCAGGAAGATAAGTTGGATTTAGTTTGTCGCAAGATTGGTTTGAAGTCCGGAGACAAAGTAATGGACATTGGCTCGGGCTGGGGTTCTTTTGCTAAATTTGCCGCTGAAAAATACGGAGCAACAGTAATTGGCTACAATGTATCTAGTGAGCAAGTAAAGCTTAGCCGAGAATTATGCCAGGGTTTGCCGGTAGAATTTAAATTGCAGGATTATCGGGAGGCCAATGAAAAAGTTGACCACATAGTGTCTCTCGGCATGATAGAGCACGTTGGCTATAAAAATTATCGTGAGTATATGAAAATAGCCGCCCGTTGTTTGCGTGACAATGGCTTATTTCTGCTACAGACCATAGGTAGCAATAAATCAGTTACCTGTACTGATCCTTGGATAAATAAATATATTTTTCCCAATGGTATGTTGCCATCTATTAAGCAATTGTCAACCGCCATAGAAGGTTTGTTTGTGGTAGAAGATTGGCACAGCTTTGGCGTTTATTATGATCGCACATTATTAGCTTGGCATGATAATTTTGTGAGAAATTGGCATAAGATAAAAAATGATTATGACGATAGATTTTTTCGCATGTGGCAATATTATTTATTAGTTAGCGCCGGTTCTTTCCGTTCCTGTAAAAATCGCCTTTGGCAAATAGTTTTATCAAAACACGGTGTACGTGGTGGTTATCAAAGTATTCGTTAGTTAGATTTACAAATAATAGACTTTATTAGCTCCGTCTTACGGGGCTTTTTATATTTTTGATAAATTTTTGCCTTTTTTGTCGATATTGGTTAAAATACTTTATATGCCACAGGACTTATCTTCCTTGAATTCAGCGCAAAAACAAGCCGTGACCCATGATAGTGGGCCGATTATTTTGATTGCCGGCGCTGGTACTGGCAAAACTACAGTTATCAGTCAGCGTATTGCTTATTTGATTGAGCAGGGCAAAGCCAAGGCCGATGAAATATTAGCTATGACCTTTACTGACAAAGCCGCCCAAGAAATGGTCGAAAGAGTAGATAGGTTGTTGCCTTTGGGCTATGCTGATTTGTGGATTAATACTTTTCATGGTTTTTGTGAAAGAGTTTTGAAAAGCCATGGGCTAGATATTGGTCTGTCCAATGATTTCAAACTTCTGGATAAGACAGCGACTTGGATGCTAGTGAGACAAAATTTAGATCGTTTCGACTTGGAATATTACCGGCCTTTGGGCAATCCCACTAAATTTATTCATGCTTTACTCAATCATTTTTCGCGTTGCAAGGATGAGGTAATATATCCTGAAGATTATTTGGCTTATGCTGAAAAAATTCAGCTGGATACTGATTTGGCCAAAGATCGCGAGGATGCGAGTCAAGAGGCCAAGCGCTTAAAAGAAATTGCCAACGCTTATCATGTTTATCAACAACTTTTGCTTGATAATAATGCTTTGGACTTTGGTGATTTGATAAATTATACGATTAAATTATTTAAAGAGCGTCCAATAATTTTGAAAAAATTTCGGGAGCAATTCAAGTATGTTTTGGTGGATGAATTTCAGGATACCAATTGGGCGCAGTATGAATTGATCAAAATAATTGCCGCGCCAAAAAATAATCTTATGGTGGTCGGTGATGATGACCAAGCTATTTATAAATTTCGCGGTGCGGCTATTTCTAATATTTTGAGTTTTAAAGAAGAGTACAGCCAACCTTCGAGGTTAGCGGATTCAACCTCGAAGGTTGATCTGGTTGAGGTTTTCTTGGTAGATAATTATCGCTCTGGTCAGTTGATTCTTGATTTGGCTTATGATTTTATTCAGCAGAACAATCCCGATCGTTTGGAATATCAGTATCAGATTGGCCGGCAAAAATTAAGCAAAAAATTAATTAGTCATAGCGCGGGCAAGGGTGATGTGCAGGTTTTGGAATATGCTGACAAAAATGCCGAGATTGACGGTGTGATCAAAAAAATTATTGCCTTAAAAAAAGCCGATAAAAATACTCAATGGTCTGATTTTGCTATTTTGGTTAGGGCCAATGAGCAGGCCAGTGGATATGTCGCCACTATGCGCAAGATTGGTCTACCGCATCAATATGTGGCTTCCAAAGGACTCTATGCTCAAGACATTACTTTGGACATCATGGCCTATTTGAAATTGTTGGACAACTATCATGAGTCCACGGCCTTGTTTAGGATATTGAGTTTGCCATTGCTCAATCTAAATATTGAGGTCATCATCAACTTTAGTCATTTGGCCAGTAAAAAAAATTGGAGTTTGTATCACGCCTTGAATAATTATCAAACAGAAATAAAAATTGCTGTAAATGAAAAAAAGATTTTGGATAATTTTTTGAGTTTATTAAACAAACATACTAACCAAGCCAAAACACAAGCGGTTTCTCAAGTTATATACAGTTGGCTGGAGGATAGCGGCTATTTGCAGATGCTGACTATTGAGCAGACCGCTTACAATCAAGAACAACTGAATTACCTCAATCAATTTTACAAAAAAGTCAGAGAATGGGAAGAGGAGGCCTTACAAGGAGCGACTGTTCATGAATTTTTACAGGCCTTTGATTTGGAGCTGGAGTCGGGCGAAGCAGGATCACTGGCTCAAGACATCGAAGAAGGTCCAGATGTAGTCAAGGTCATGACTGTACACGGGGCCAAGGGTTTGGAGTTCAAATATGTGTTCGTCACCAATTTAGTGCACTTGCGTTTCCCGAGCACTGAGCGTCGCGACCCCATTGAGTTGCCAGAAGAATTTATCAAAGAAAAATTACCAAGCGGTGACGCTCACTTGCAAGAAGAACGGCGTTTGTTTTATGTGGCTTTGACTCGCGCTAAGCAGGCGGTGTTTTTGACACTGGCCAAAGATTATGGCGGACAGCGTCAGAAAAAGCCCTCGCAATTTTTGGCTGAGCTCAATCTTGAATTCAAGCCCCAAGTCAATAAAAAAAATGAAAATGAAACAACCAAAGTATCAACAGTTGTAAACCAGGTAA
>CALMZN010000079.1 GCA_937870675.1 uncultured bacterium | reverse complement strand
GCAAAAAATTTTCCAAACTCTTTTCGATGTTGTCAAAAGTGTCGATAAATGGTGTCCATGGTATTAATGACATATGTTTTTTCCTTTCTAATGCTATTCTATTTAGATAGCTAAATATTTTTATTTAGTGATTAATTTATATTATTAATTATTACTTTAGCGGGTCGCAGTACGAATTGCTGGTAAAGATAACCACTTTGAACTTCTTGCACCACTAGTTGATCAGCTTGCTGACTATCATTGATGTGTCCCACGGCCTCCTGTTCGCGTGGATCAAAATTTTTACCCAAAGTGACAATTTTCTGTATATTATGCTCACGTAAAAAATTCTCCCACAGTTTCATAGTATGCTCCAAGCCCTTGACCCAGGGTTCATTTTTTTGCTCGGGCGGGACATGACCTAGCGCTGTTTCATAATTGTCAAACACCGGCAACAATTCCAGCACCACCGCAGATAAGACAAGGTCATTTAACTGCGCCATCCGCTTGTCAGTTTCTTTTTGCAAATTATGATAATCAGCCAAAGCTTTTTTCCAACCTTCGAGGTTGATGGCTGCTTCTGTATTTTTATCACCGGCCTGAGAATTGGCTTTTACTTTTTTTTCTTCTGGCATATTATTTTACAATCTTAGTCACTGAATCCATCAAGCCCAAGGCCTGATTATAATTCATACGCAGGGGTCCCAAAAAAGCTAGCAAACATTTTTCTTTGGTGTTAAGCGGGGCAATCACTACCGAACAATACTCTGACCAAGGATTTTCCGGTCCCAACAACACTTGCGGTTTATCAATTTTATGAAACATATTGGACATGGCTTTTTCTAGCGAATCAACCACCTGACCCATGGATAAAACCATTTTATAATCTTCAAACTCTGGCTGAGAAAAAAGATTGAACAAGCCCGTGATATAAATATTATTTGATTCTCTGCTCAAGATAATCGCTAAATTTGTTTTGTCCGACAATATTTTTATCAAATGACGAATATCTGATTTGTAAGCATTTTCCAATTCTCCAAAATCTTTGTGACTAGCATTTTCGATTGACAACAAATTATCCAAATAATATCGATAGCCACTGGCTGTCGGTATGCGTCCAGCCGAGGTATAGGGCTGAGCAATAAAACCACGCTCTTCCAAGTCAGCCATTTCATTGCGAATTGTGGCTGAGCTAAGGTCAAAACCACTATCTTCAGCTAGTGATTTGGAGCCCACTGGTTTGGCAGTAGCAATATACTGCTCAATAATAGCTTTTAATAATTTGTTGTGCCTGACTTCCATATTTAGTATTATAAAGCAAATTAGCACTCACTGTCAAGGAGTGCTAAAAATACCTATTTTTCGCTTATTTTATTCACGTCTTAGAGCTGTAATGGGATCCAAGTCAGCCGCTTTTTTGGCTGGATATGAGCCAAAAATAAGCCCCACGGCTGAAGAAAAAACTAAAGAAATAAATATGCCGCTAAAAGACAGGGCAAAAGGCCATTCAAAACCATAAGAATTAGCAATAATATAAATCAGATAAGTCAACACCACGCCCAAAATAATACCACCCACTCCACCCAAAATAGTAATGATTATTGCCTCGGTTAAAAATTGCTGCATGATAATTTTTTTGGTGGAGCCAACGGCCTTGCGTAGACCAATTTCAAAAGTGCGTTCAGCCACTGTCGCATACATAATATTCATAATGCCTACCCCACCGACAATCAAAGAAACCAAAGCCAAGGCGATCAATAGAAGAGTAATCGCGCCAATGACTGTGTCTAAAAGTCCAGCCATATCATCCATGGTCGTGACTTCAAAATCATCGCGGTCAGGATCAGTGATCTCATGTCTTTCACGCAACAAAGAAATAATGGCCTGTTTGGTATCTTGACTCTTATTTTTATCAATAGCTTCAGCGGTAATTGATTGAATATAGTTGACACCCAAAATCATTTTTTGCACTGTCTGGATGGGAATAAAAGCCAGTGAATCATAATCAAAGAAAAATACTGTCCCCCGTGGCTCCATGACGCCAATTACCTTATAATTCATTTTGTTGATCTTGACACTCTGACCAAGGCCCGAACTATTGCCGAATAATTTTTCTTTTACTTTGCTACCCAAGACGATCACGCGACTCATATTATCGTCTTCTTCTTTGGTATAAAATCTACCTTCAGCTAGTTCAGAATTATCAATATCAATAAATTCTGAACTGACACCAAAAATTATAGTTTTTTTAATATTGCCCTCCCAAGCTAACAAACTTTGAGCCATCAAGTGCGCGTAAGTTTTATCAATATTATCAAGCTTATTGACTGCCTGACGATCATCCAAAGTCATGGTGCTTATCACTACTCCTGTGGCTTGGGAGCTTACACCCCCGCTAGAACGCGGTACTCTTACTTCCGTCTGTATCAAATTTGAACCAAAACTTTCTAATTGGATGTAAATTAATTTTTTCATGCTTTCGCCGGCGGAAATAATGACCATTACCGAGCTGATGCCAATAACCACACCCAAAATTGTCAAAGCCGTGCGGATTTTGTTGACCCGCAGAGATCGAATGGCGCTTTTGACAATCAGGGAGTATTTCATATTATTCGTACCTCAAAGCATCAATGGGATTTAATTCGGCGGCTTTTTTGGCTGGATACCAGCCAGACAACAAGCCAACTAATGATGTAAAGCCAACGGCTAGAACAATTGACTGCCAAGTGACTATAAAATCCCAAGCATAGCCCAAATAGTTGGCTACGACACTAACCAAAAATGAAATTATTGTGCCAAATACTATGCCGGTTATTCCTCCCGTCATGCTCAAAGCCATTGTCTGCACTAAATACTGAATACTTATGTCCCGCCTCGTAGCGCCGACGGCTTTGCGCAAACCAATCTCGCGAGTACTTTCATTGATAGACGCTAGCATGATATTCATAATACCGATACCACCAACTATCAGAGAAATACCAGCTACCATAGCCAAAAAATAACTCAAAGCATCGGTCAAGCTTTTTAATGTGTCCAAGGCCTGCACTTGCGAACGCACACTAAAATCATCCTGTTCTGGATTATCTATATTGTGCCTTTCTCTTAATATTTTTTTTACATCTTCAATCACCAGATCAATATCCGAACCCTCTTTGACCTTGCCTCTTACTACGCTCACATGATTGATACCCAGCATTATTTTCTGGCCAGTATTTAGAGGAATAAAAATGAGCTTGTCGCTATTTTGAAAAGTGCTAGAACCACGCGATTTCATAACGCCAATTACTTCAAAGCTTTCTTTATTTATTTTGATTCTGGCGTTTAAAGGATCTTGGTTAGCAAAAAGCTCTTCGGCTATACCACTGCCCAAAACAGCTACGCGTGCGGCTGAATTATTTTCTTCTTCGCTAAAAAAATGACCCACTACAACTTCAGTGGATTCAACAAATAAATAATTTGGACTAACGCCATAAAAACTAGTATCAACTGTTTGATTTTGCCAAGAAGCTATGGCCGAACCAGTGACATAAGAAGAAACAGCTGTAATTTCTGGAACTTGATTGAGTATAGCTTGAGCATCATTGTCAGTAAGCGTGGTAATATTTATACCCATTACTGAAGCTGGTGGTCCATCTTCTTCGCTAGCACCCGGTAAAATACCAATCAAATCTGTGCCTACTTCCTTGACCTCATTGACCAGCAAACTCTGCGCTCCCGCGCCCAAAGAAATAATAATAATGACTGAAGAAATTCCAATGATAATACCCAAAGAAGTCAAAAAAGAGCGCATTTTATTACGCTTGATCATCTGCCAAGTAGTAATTACTGGGTGCCAATCAAAATGCATACTGTTATAAATTAATGGATCCCTGCTTTCGCAGGGATGACTTCGTCATTTTACTAACTTCGTTCTTTCAGCAATTATTTGATCATCATTTTTTTCATCACTGACTATTTCACCATCTTTGATGCGCACTATGCGCTTGGCGTGCTTAGCGGTATTGGTTTCGTGAGTGACCAAAATAATAGTGTGCCCCTCGGCATTCAGCTTCTGCAAAATAGCCATAATCTGCGTACCAGATCTAGAGTCCAGGTTTCCAGTCGGCTCATCAGCAAAAATAATATCTGGATTATTGACCAAAGCGCGCGCAATGGCTACCCTTTGTTTTTCGCCACCAGATAACTGGTTGGACAAATATTTTGCGCGATGGGTTAGCTCCACGCTAGCAATGGCCTGATCAACTTTTTTTTCATCTGCGTCTTTGGCATAAAGCAAAGGCAAACGCACATTTTCCCAAACTGATGTTTTGGGCAATAAATTAAAACTTTGAAAAACAAAACCGACTTTTTGATTGCGATATGTGGCCAATGTTTCATCTTTCAAAGATGAAACATCTTTGCCCTGAAAAATATATTTGCCAGAAGTCGGGGTGTCTAAGAAACTCAAGATATGCATAAGGGTTGATTTACCGGAGCCAGAGGGACCCATGATAGCTAAAAAATCTCCCTTGGCAATCTTCAAGTTAATGTCGTGCAAAACTGGAGTCACTACTTCTTCGTTAGTATAATCTTTATTAAGATTAATGAGCTCTATCATCTTTTATTTTTTACCGTTTTTGGTGGAAATAATTACTTTTTCGCCGGATTTAAGGCCAGAACTTATTTCCCACAAACCGTCATCGCCTTTTAAGCCAACTTGCACTTCTTTTTCTACTGGTTTATCATCTTGCAAAACCTGCACATACCTAGTGTCGCCTCTGGCTGATACAGCCCTAGAAGGCACTACCAAAACATTGTCTTTATTATTGGTCAGGATAGTCAGGTTGGCAGTCATGCCTGATTTTATTTTTTCATCTTTGGTGTTGAAACCAACTGTCACTTTATAATATATCACCTCACTAATCACTGTCGATGCTGGATCGATGAAGGTGACTGTGCCATTGAATATCTGATCATTGCCAAAAGCATCCAAAGTAATATCAACTGTATTACCTACTTTTAATTTTGTGATATCTGATTCAGGCACGTCAACTTTTACTTGAGTATTGCTCAAACCAATCATAGAAATCGCTCCTTGAGAAACACTGGATTGCTCACCCACATCCACATTGATTTTGGTGACCAGGCCGTCAACTGGCGCTTTGATCATAGTGTCAGACATCATACTATAATACCTAGCCACCGTAGCTTGCGCTCGCCTAATATTGGCTTGAGCCACATCAATCTCAAATGATCTAGCTGGCGCTTGTTTTAGATCAAGACGCGCTTGCGCCAAATTCAAACTATTTAGAGCGGCTGTCACGCTGTTATTAGCGGCTGTTATTTGCCCTTGATAATATATTTCTTTATTTCTGATGTTATTGGTGGCAGTTTGTACAGAAGTAATAGCTGTATTCAAAGTGGAACTTTGGGTATTCAAGCTTGTTTTAAAATTAGTTACTATTGTCGATGTATAAACATCGTTAATCACGGTCACCAACATCAAGTCATAAGTATCTGAAACCAAATTCGAAGTCATTTCCAAAGTTTGTTTCAAGACATCCAAGGCCGTCAAAATATCGGTCTGGTCTTTGCTTGTTTTGGCTTTTTCTATATAAGGCGCTAGAATTTCGCTTTGCCTAATCACTTGAGTATAAAGATCCTTACTGTCATTGAGTAATTGGACATCTGTGACAAACAAATAAGTATCAGCATCCGTATCTATGATAGCATCTTCCACAATATCCAAGGCATACGAAATAGTAAATAATTTATCGCTCAGAGTATTGATACCCACCGTGCGATAATTGTTCATTTCTTCGTCGCTGGTCTGCTGTAAATTGGCCAGCGAATCAAGGGCTGTCTGATAAGTGGTCTTAGCATTTTCCAATTCTCTCACCGTGACATTTATATCTTCGGGACTGGCCCCAGCCATTAGTTGCGCCAAATTGCTTTTGGCCACGTCAAGTGCGGCCTGGGCATCAGCTACTTGCGAAGCTACATCACCGGCAGATAATCTGGCTAGTATTTGATTGGCCTTGACCTGATCACCAATCTTGACCAACACAGCCCCCACTCGCCCGCTAGCCGCAAAATTGAGGTTGATATCATCAGCTGATTCTACGGTGCCAGTCACTTCCACGGTTTGCTTGAGATTTTTGAGCACGGCCTCTTCTGTGGTGTAAACCACCTTATTTTTATTGATAGCTGTAATAACAATAAGAGCGGTAATCAATGCGATAATCACCAAGGGGATCCAATATCTTTTTTTCTTGAGCTGTAAAAAAAATGCTTTCATCCGGTTAGAAATTTAAATAATTAAATATTTGATTACTAAACTATAACATATTAGCACTCTATATTATAGAGTGCTAATTATTTTTTGTCAATTTAATTGATGAACCCCTATAATAACAGCAAATCTTTTATTTACGTGAGATTGCTAAAGTCACATCTCGCCATCCGAAGCCCCAAAGAAGCGTAGGATGGTCAATTTAGTTAATACACAAGCAAATAAACCACAAAACTAATACATAAACTACTTGGCCTACAAATTACAACTAGCGAGTCACCTCAACATTTACGGTATTGTAAGTTTCACAGGCTCCCACAATCATTTTACCGCTTGATTCTTTATAGAAATAATAACCAGTATTATATGTATCACCAGTATAAGAAAAAGTAGGGTCAGTTGGAATTTGGCCAAGATAACCACCTGTCACTAAAGCTGACAAATCAAGAAAAGCCGTGGTAGTCGTGGGATTGCCAGTGGACGCAGCACAAATAGTTAAAGTGCTACCACCAGTAGTAGTGGCAATTGAATAAGTGACGCCATTCGTAATATCTGGCGTAGTAGTTGGTGACGTACCGGAGTTATCAGCTACATAAGTGTTATAAGCGTCAGCTATAGCCGTAATATCCGACCAGCGTTTGGCATTGTTGGCATCGCCCACTCTTTTGGCTGGGTTGATAGCCACAAATGTTGCGGCCGCCAGCAGTGCAATGACTGCAATCACAATGATCAACTCAACCAAAGTAAAACCCCTGATTAATTTTTTTGTCATAATTTTAATTATCTAAAATAATTAATAAATTAATAAGTCAATTATTATCTAGTTTTTATTTTTTAACGTAGATATGTGTGTACAACAATATTATAACATTTTTTTGAATTTTAATATAGCTATCTATTTATCCACAGACCTTATTTATTAGAAATTGTCATATTTACCCGCAAATTAACGGTTTGGCTATTGGCATCAATACTTTGAATATTATAATTAAAGGCCTTGATTTCTAAACTAACCGCTTTTTCCTTATCATCGGGCTCTAATTGCCTAACCAAAACATTTTTTAGGTTAAATTGGTTGATGGCCAAAACTTGAAAAGTGGCCTTGATAGTGACAGCTTGCCCCAGTGTAAAATTTTCTTGACTGGGCTGTATATCATCAATAGTAGTACTAATCACGGCTGGTATAAGGTAAAATGGCTCTTTGGTGTATTCCTTGTTCAAACCATCAATCAATTGTTTGCTCATATCAGCCAAAATATTGCTTTTGACTTCAGTGTAGCTCAGATCTTTGTAGTCACGCTGTTGCGTCAAAGTAAAAGGCGCTATTTGAGCACGAACAAAATCTCTAACCCCATCTTTGTTGACTACGCCCACCACTACTGACTTATCAGTAAAATCAAAACTCACTTTAGGATTGAGCAGTGATTTGATCGGCGCTCGCAAAAACCAAACAGCGCCTGCCAAACCAACAATGATGATAGTAATAATAAAATAAACACTAGTTAATATTTTTTTCCACGCTGATTTATCTGATCTACTATCCTGACTCACTGAGTTTTCTGCCAAAGCATCTTCTTTGAACTTAAGCGCCGCTTTGTCGGCGGCCACCCCTAATTTAATTTTGTTTTTGTCATTGTAAAAATTTAGCTCGCTTCTGGCGCTAGCTAATCTAGCCAAACCCAAAGCATTGATATATTTGGTAAATACCACCTGATCTTTGTTTTTGTGGTCGTTCAAAAAACTCTCCCCAATAAAAGTCGGCACTGCTAAATTGGCGCTAAAATAATCCATCAAACCGCGCATCTGAGTCAAGCCGCCAGTCAAAACAACTTGCTCTATCTTTATGCCAGCCATTTCTTGCCAATAAGCCACAAAACGCTTTATTTCATCGGTCAAGGGCTGAAGCTGACCCTGCAACATCAACATCACCTCGCCATCGCCAGGAGCAGAAGTCAAACCAACATCACGCAATTTGTTTTCCGCTTCAGCGTAGCTGATATTGAATCTTTCTTTGACAGCGACCAATATAGCATTACCGCCAATATCAATGTTGATAGAAGATCTAATACCATGCGAATCAAAAATACTGGCAATAGTCACCTTGGAACCAAGATCCAAAAGCAAAGTGGTGGTTTTTTTGAACTTATCATTCAAGCCCGCGATCGCTGCAATTGACTCAGTGGTAATACCAGCCACTTCTATGCCCAAATCTTTGAACAATTTTAAGTATGACCTGACTATGTCGGCTTGAGCGGCAATATAAGTGTATTCCCGATGATTATTATTGACCAATAATTCTTGATAAGCAGTCAACAAATTGTCAAATTGCTCTGGTATCATCTCTTCGGCCTGATGTTGTATGGCTTCTATAATTTCTTTGGGCTTCAAAACTTTGGGGACCTTGATGTTTCGTATAAAAGCCCTGGACTCGGGAATAGAAAAATAAACTTTGCCCGGATTAATGGGCTTGGGGTGGCCATTTTTGAACATATCCAAAAGAGCTTCTTTTAAGCGATCTTCTTTGATAATACGGCCAGCTTCTATAATATCTGGAGAAATCTTATATCTTGAATAGCTAGCCACACCAAAACCAGCGCCGCGTTTGTTGAGCACTATGGCCTCTATAGAGGCGTCTGACATGTCTAGGCCAATTACATTTTTCATCATTGATAAAATTATAAATAATTACTATTATTCGCAAGTCATGCAAGCGAATTTGCTGGTCAGGCAATCATGACAATAATACCCGGAAGTTTCTTTACCAGGACAGTAAACAGACGCTTCCGAGTAGCAATCGCCACACCATTCCGGCCCAGTTGGACAATAAAATCTACCGGAATAAAACTCGCAATTTTCCTCTCCGCTCCAAATATAACCATCACCACAACTGGCATCTTCGCAAGTATCCAGACAACTATCAGTATTATCACTATTGCCGTCATCGCATTCTTCGCCTGATTCTTCTAAACTATTGCCACAAACCGGAGGACAAGCCCCGCAATCAGCCAAACAGCTACTACAATTTTCCGTGGCATTACAGATCCCATCACCACAACAGGAATTGTTGAAGCAAACACCAGCCAACCAATCATTGTGCGACTGGGTGAAAAATGGCGAACTAGAAACATTGACTCTCATCACCACTGACCTACTCCAAGAACCAACATCAGAAGTGGTGGTGGCCGTGGAAGTGACGGTTTTCAGGCCAGAAGCAGTGGCGGAAATCTGATAAGCGCAGTTTACCCCGCCAATGGCAATGGAATAATCGCCCGAAGCATCGGTGGTAGAAGCAATCTGCCACATCGCGTCACTCAAGCAAGCATCTATATTATACATTACTTCATCTGATTCTAGCGAGTGATAATTGGCCATGTTGTTGGAGGTATTGACCATAGCGATAATCACGCTAGAGACAATAAAAAGAGAAGTGATCATAATCACAAAAATCAGCGCCGCAAAACCAGAATTTAATTTTTTTATTTTATTCAACATACTAGTCTGCTCCTTGGGACTGCAAAGCCCAAATTTCTTCATCTGCTAAGGCCCGATTATACACTCTCAATTCGTCAATGACGCCATCAAAATACGCCCCCGAGCTAACATTGAAAACCTGATCATAATTTACTAAATAATTAACCGTCGAGGGAGAGGTGGAGGTTGATACGCCACCAACAGTTTTTTTGTAAACATGGGCTTGGAAAATACCAGCCACTTGATCATAAACGCAAGCCACGTGATAAATACTGCCATCAGCGGCAATAGCGCTAGAGGCCGATGAAGTGGTTTGATCGCTGGTACCGTTGTAGACGCGACAATTCAGTGTGCCATCAGCATTGACCCACATTTCATACCCCTTATAATTGCTGGCTCCATCACCTTTATCGACAATTCGTTGGTTGTCAGACAAGGATTCTGGCTTGATCCAAGCCGCCAAAGTAAAACCGTTGTTAAAATTAAAATTAGCCGGATCAGAGCTAGTATAACACGAATTGCTACTGTCTGATTCAAAATCAAAAGCATAATTAGACCCCGTAACTAAAGAAGAAACTCTGGTAATAGCCGGCGAACCATCGCAGGTCAAAGCATTGCCATCGATACTATCTGATGATGCCGTAGTTGTTTCATCGTCAAATTTGTACCAAGAAACCAAGCCATTGGGCTGTTCGTTGCGCATAACAGCCGTGCTAGTGGCTTCTGAACTGGCTCTTAAGCTGACTTGGTCGGCTGATGGCATAGTAATCTTCAAGTGCGTAGTGATTGTATTGTAGCTGTTGGCCGTTGTCGAGGCAGTGCTGGTTGTAAAATCCAAGTTGTTATTGGTGACTAGCACTTCCGGACCAGTCAAAAAATAAGTTGAGCTAGCTGTGGCCGCGCAAGCATTGTACTGACCATTATTGGTGATGTTTGGATAACAAGTCAATTTCAACCTGTTATTTACAACTGTAATTTTTACTCCACCGCCATTTTCCACGCAATTACCCGGCAAATAATTATCATCAGCAAAATACAGGGCTAATATTGGCGGACTAACGCTAAAATCAGAACAATCACCATCAACATCTTTCAATAATCCATCAGCATTTCTAATCAAATAATTAGTGGTGGCCAAAGCAAAGCGACGATTGCGAGAAGCATCAATATTGGCGCTCATTTTGGCTGTGGTGTTGCCCATGGTAATAGCAAAATCAACTACTGCCGAGATTACAATACCAACAATAGCCAAATAAATTATGGCCTCAAATAAAGTAAATCCTGCTTGATTTTTAATTTTTCTCATTTACCTAAAATTAAGACGCATTGAGTATAAAACTGGTGTTTGAGTATCACTATCACAAGCTGTCAATGCCAAGCTATATCTAAGATATCTAAGATTATTAAGATTAGCCGGGGTACTGCTGGTAAAATTATTTGTGCTATTATCAACAAAAGCTTCACTAGTGTAACTAGAAAAAGAAATATCATTTGATCCTTCCAAAGTAAGAGTCAAAGAGCAACCACTTGGCACACTCTGATTAACATTTATGCTGGTCAATACTTTGTCAGTGGAACTAATATCAAATATAGAGGACACCAAACTACCGGGAGTGCTATATGCTTCATCAACAAAATTCAACTCTACTTGACCGACCGTTGAAGTACTAATATTGCTATAAGACGATGAAGCCGTGTTCATGCTCGCCCAAAACTCATTGGCAGTAGTGCCAGACCAATCGGTCTGCTCCCAGGTCTTGGCTGACCAATTGGTATAATATGTAGTCAAAACATAATCAGCGATGCCTGAGCCCGACACTGTGACCGTCACCTTCTTGGTGTCTGGATCATCTGTGCCACCTGAAGCCACAATGGCGCCAGTGCCATCACGCTCAACAGGGCTAACTATTATCACCCTAGTCAAGTCATTCAAAGTGTTGCTGGTTCCAGCAAACTGCCAAACACCATTGGTTTTTTCTACTCCCCTATCACTGTTATCAGCGGCGGCTACTATTGTCTGCCAACCATTATCCCTGATGCTACGCGTGGCCTCCATGCCTTCTTGAGCAAATTGAACAATCACTTGTTTATCACCAACCCCAAAAAAATTCTTATATGATGTCACAAAAACATAAACCACGCCCGAAGCTAAAATAGAAAAAATACCAATAGCCACTATTAGTTCTATTAAAGAAAATCCTGTTAATTTTCTTATAATTTTTCTGGTTATTTTTTTACACATAACTTAATCCCCATAATAAACCAAACCAGCCGGCGTGGTGCTGACTATTTTTTGCTGGCTAACATTGTTGACCAAAATTACGCGCTGTTCGGTCATTTCATAAGCAACGGTCGTAGTGCTCAGCCAGCCAGCCACTTGGGAAAAATAAAATTCGTTTTGCTGGTTGCTAGATAAAGAAACGCCATTTTTTAAATCAAAAATACTATCATAAGCGCTATCGCGAGTAGCATAATCTTTGCCCTTAAAAACCACTACGCAATCTCCGCTGTTGAAGCAGGATGAATTGTCGTCCAATATTTTTACACCCCAAGCCGAAGAAAAATAACCAGTAGCCGCGTAATTTCTGGCCTTGCTAATGTGATCAACAACTGCTCGGGCACTGGCATCCAAGCCCTTTTCTTGAGTACGACTACTTAGGAGTGAAGCACTTGAAGATAATAAAATAAGCATAATCGCCACTACCAACAAAACTTCAAAGAGGGTGAACCCAGGTAAAGAAACAGAAAAAATATTTTTTTTAAAATTGATTGGCATATTTTAACCACCAGACAATTCCATCAGTTTAAATATTGGCTGGATAATACCAATAGCCACTACGCCGACTGTCAAACCAATGATAAGCAATAAGGCCGGCTCCAAAACACTAGAAAAATTCTTGGCCGCATTGTCAACGCCCTCTTCATAAAAATCCGCCAAATAATCAAGCACCTCGCTTAAATTGCCGGAATTTTCTCCCACTTTTATCATCCGAAAAAGCATTGGTGGAAAATAATGGCGATTAGCCATGGCGTCAGATAGCGCGTTGCCTTTCAAAATATTGTGATAAACAATAATCAATTGCTCGCGATAAACAGCGCTGGTCAATGTTTCGGAAACAATTTTTAAGGCCTGGTCAATGGTGATACCACTATTTAATAATGAAGCCATAGTCCGACAATACAGAGCCAAATTCATTTGGCGAATAATTTTCCCCAGCACCGGTATTTTTAAATAAAAATAATGCAACCACAGGCGAGTATTATAAAACCGCTCTAGCACTTGAATTAGCACAATAATACCAAAGACACAGGTAATGATCAGCCACCAATAGCTACTCAAAAAACCAGAGGCCGCTTGCAAAAATCTAGTCAAGGGCGGCATATTGTCTCCCAAGGCCTCAAAAAAAGCTTTGAGCTTGGGCAGAACCAGCGTGGACACCATGGTCATCAGACCCAAGACAGCAATCAAGATTATTATCGGATAGATTGAGGCCGCTTTTATTTTATTACGCAACTCGTAGGTTTTGTGTTGTTGGACAGCCAAAATTTCCAAATTGCTAGCCAAGGTGCCTGATGATTCCCCAACGGCCACCATATTGACAAACAGTTTATTAAAATCTTTGGGGTATTTTTTTAAAGCATTGGCAAAAGAATTACCCTTGCGCACTTCATTGAGCAAGCCGGCCATGCGATCACGAATCAACGGTGTGGCACCATCGCCCAAAACCTCAAGAGCCGCGTCAATAGACATACCAGCTTTGATCATGACTGACAAATGCTTGGACATCATGACTCTGTCTACCAAACGCATATTGCCAATAATCATCTGCTTTTTGAAAACGCCTTTTTTTTCTTGGTCACGCTGTTCCAAAGAAACCAAAGTCCCCTCTTGCAAAGCCAAGCGATTGCGAGCTTCCTGAATATTAGCGGCTTCTAATTTGCCTTTGCTAATCTTTCCTTGATTGTCGGTCAATTTATAATTAAACTGCATATTTATTGCTTGGTCACTCTAAATATTTCCTCAATAGTTGTTTTGCCTGAAAAAGCTTTTACAAAACCATCCTCCAGCATAGTAGTCATGCCATTGCTGATAGCCGTCTTGCTAAGCTGATCAGAATCAGCTCTAGCCACAATCAGCTCCCTAATATTCTCCTCTATTTTTAAAACTTCAAAAATACCAATACGACCAGTATAGCCAGTATGATTGCAGGCATCACATCCTTTGCCACGATACAGCCGAATCTCCTTGACTTGAGCGGTGTTGACAAATTTGTCAATGTTGATTTCTTTTTTTATATCCTCTATTTCTTGAGTGGAAAGAGTGTAACTATAAATACACTTCATGCAAATCTTCCTAATCAATCTTTGCCCAATGATAATGTTGACGGTTGAGGCCACCAAAAATGGCTCAATCTGCATATCCAATAATCTAGGTAAAGCCGTGGCCGCGTCATTGGTGTGCAAAGTGGACAAAACCAAATGGCCAGTCATGGCTGAGTTGATGGCAATGCCGGCTGTCTCATTATCGCGAATTTCTCCGACCATGATAATATCTGGATCCTGCCTAAGCAGTGACCGCAAGCCAGCCGCAAAAGTCAAATTGGTCGCTGGGTTGACCTGCACTTGATTGACTCCATCCAAGCTGTACTCTACTGGATCCTCAATGGTGCAAATATTTATATCTCGTTTGTTGAGTATTTTTATCAAAGCGTACAAAGTGGTAGTTTTACCAGAGCCAGTCGGTCCAGTAGATAGGATCATGCCATAAGGCCTGCCGATTGCCTCATTGATCGCGCCTAGGTCTTTTTCGTTCATACCCAATTCTTCCAAGGTAAAATATTTACCCTTAGAAGACAAAAGACGCATAACTACTTTTTCACCGTGCACAATTGGCAAGATGGAGACCCTGACATCTAGCTTGCTACCTTCTACTTCCGTGATAATTTTGCCATCCTGCGAAGCTCTGGTTTCATCTGTACGCAACTTAGCCAGAATTTTGACCCTAGTGACAATCATTTCCAAAATATTTTTTGGCAAGTTCATGATATCGTACAGCAAGCCATCAATCCGGAATCTAATGACAATCTCTTTTTCTGTCGGCTCAATATGAATATCTGAAGCATGATTCATAAAACCATAGTTGATAATATCATCAACCAACCTAATGACTGAAATATCCTCCTTGGAAGCCCCTTGGGCTTTGATGGCATTTTTTTGAATATTACTGACATATTCAGTTTGTATATTTTTTTTGTACAAACGCAAGCCATCTTCCAACTCATGATCAGTGGAATAATAAGGAATGATTTTGTCACCCAATTTTTTCTCCAAAGATTTGATCATTGGGTAATCAAAAGGATCGGCCATAGCCACATGAGTGCCTTCAGCATCACGCTTAAAAATAAGCATCTTTTGCTTACGCGCGACAATCTCCGGCAACTGGGTCAAAATTTCCGTTTTTATGTTTTCTTTAGCCAAATTTACATATTTGACATGCAAATTATTAGCTATCAGCTGGCCAATTTCCAAAGATTTTATCAATTCTTGATTGATCAAAAAACTAACAAAATCCAAGTTTTGTGCTTGCGCGGTTTTCAAAGCTGTATCCAAAACATCGGGCTTAATCAAGCCATATTTACTAATAATTTGATAAACTTTTTCATCACTCACTATGGCCATAGCTTATGTTTTTAGGGAATTAATTTTGGCTTGCTTACTTTGCGTGCGTGAATTCAAATACTGATTTATCTTATCAACTAATATTCCTAAGCTTATATTATCTTTTATCAAATAATCAACCGCCCCCAAGTCAATGCCTCTTTTTTTGTCATCTTCTTGACCCAAGTTGGACAAAATAATCACCGGAATATTTCTGGTTTTGGGATTGCGCTGTAATTCGGTCAGCACTTCAAAGCCACTTTTCTTGGGCATAATCATGTCCAGTATTATCAAATCCGGATCTTCTAGCTGGGCCTTCTCTAAGCCCTCCTCGCCGTCTGACGCCAAAATTACCTCAAAATTCCGATCTTTGAGCTCGGCTTCATACACTTTGCGCAAAAAATTATCATCATCAACAAATAGTATTTTTGGATTAGCCATATTTACAACAAATTATTGGGGTCAATAATTAAAATCGCCTTACCCGCTGACGAAACAGCCAAACCCTTAAATTTTGGCAACAAATTCATTATGGTGGGACTTTTTTTCATCACCAACTCACTTTCTTTGATATTACTGGATACTGGCAAGGCAAAAATATTTTTTTGAATATTCAAAAACAAAACATACTTAGCTGGGGCTTTTATGTCTAACGGCAATATTGATCTTAAGCTTAATAATTTTATCTTTTTTTTGTTATAAACAAAATATTTGTCATTGCTGACATCCTTTACTGCTGGCAATTTGACTACTCGATCAACATGAGACAATGGTATAGCCATAGGCCAGTCGCCTACCTGCCAAGCAATACTGCGAAAAATTGACAAAGGCAAGGGCAAGTGCAAAATAAACTTAGTGCCTTTGTTCAAAGCGCTGACTACTTCCACATGGCCGTTTAACTTTTTCAAACGATCTTTGACCACGCTCAAGCCCACTCCTCGGCCAGCGTGAATATCCATGTTTTTTTTGCTGGACATGCCCGCATGAAAAAGCAAGCTGGGAATATCAGCTAATTTTATTTTACGGCTTTCCTCGACGCTGATGACGCGCTTATTGACCGCCAAAGCCAAAACTTTTGACCAGTCAATCCCCCGACCATTGTCGCTGACTGTCACTACCAGCTCGTCTGATTCTATATTGGCGCTCAAAAATATTTGTCCGGCTGAGGGCTTGGATTTTATGCCATGCACAATGGAATTTTTGATCAACTGCACGATAATTTCCAACAACTCATCCAAAATTGATTTATCAAGAGACAGATTGTTGTGCTCAATAACCAAATCAACATTTTTGCGTTCATCTTTAGCTATGGAGCGTACCAAATAAGGCAAGTTGGAAAATGCCTGCTCCAAGGGCACAATGCGCATCCTCTCTAATTCGCGTCGCAAATTGTTGGCCAAAGTATCAGCGCTCATAGTGCTTGACAAAATCTGGCTCTGGCCACTTTTGACGGCCGCTCCTTTGATACCCATGATATTGATCAGCAAATCATCCATTATATTTTGTATTTTATCCAGTTGTTTGGCGGCCACAATCATCTCCGTGCTTTCATGTGGAGCTACCAAATCAACCGGCTCCTGTTTGCTTGTGGTTTTAGCGGCTAGTTTTATTTTTACGGGAGATTTCAATATTTTGTCCAGCTCGGCAATAGCTGTCTGAAAATCAAGCTCCTGACTATGATGATTTATGTGTTGCAAATTGGATTGCAAAGTATCGCAAGCTCTAAAAATAATATCTAAATTATCTTTGTCAACTGGCAAAAGACCATTGATCATGGCCTGGATAAGCGATTCTACTTGATGCAAATAAACAATAGCGCCTTTGTAGCCCATAGTGGCCGCCGAACCCTTCATGGCGTGCAAGCTGATAAATAATGTTTTTAAGTATTCTGGATTTTTGGGATTTTTTTCTAGCAAAAGCAAAACATCCGCCATCTCTTTGAGCTGTTCTTGGGTGGTAGACAAATACAAATCTTTATACTTCTCGCTAAACATAAATTTTTAACTCCGAAAATATTTTTTCAATTTCCACAATATAAACTTTCTGCTTATTTATTTTTATATATTTATTAAAAATATTTTTGGTTTTTTCTTGAAAAATTTGGGTGACGGCTACGGTATCCAAACCCTGATCAACTGCTAAGCCATAAAAATCTTCGCGATAACTAAAATGCAAGCACTGCGGATTGCTAGGCATTTTCCAGCTCAAGCCAAAAAATTTGTCTGTTCGAAATATGGTCACTAGCTGACCATTGAGATAGGCAATGCCGGCTAAATATTTATTATTTATAGGCAAGGGCAATAAATACTCGCAACTAAAAAATTGGCTGGATTTATTTAAGGGAGCGGCCAAAATCTGACCAGCTATTTTGAAAGTAATAAATTGTTGTGTTTTAACCGGCATATTAATTCTTACCCACTAAATCATTTAGAGTGTCCGTCACTTTATTCAGGGCCACTGATGATTTATTGAGCGACCTAGTGACCACTAATTGTTCGCCTATTACCTTGGTAATATCATCGGTCTGTTTGACCAATAGTTTTGATTGTTTGGAAATATTGGAAATAGCTTTGTTGACCTGATCAGCGTCTTGAGAGGTCTTAGTGGTTTCGGAGTTTACTACTTGAATATCATGAGCAATATTGGCAATATTGCTAATAATTTTTGTCAAAAAACTCAGGGTCTGACTAACCACGCTAATGCTTTTGTTGGTTTCTTGCCATTCATAAACGGCTGATTGCTTAGATTGATCAATTTGACGACGCATGTCTTGGGCTAGCATTTGTATGCTACTAGCCGCCTGTTCACTGATATTATTGAGGTCTCTTATCTGAGCCACAAAACCGATAAATTCTTCGCTACAAGAAGTTTTTTTGGCCTCAATAGACATATTCAAACTAAAAAACTTGGTTGTCTCAGCTACGGCTTCAACTCTTTTGGCAATTTCTGTCACTTGTTGGGCATAATGATCAAGGGCTTGACTCAATTTCTGAGTATCGGTCAAAAGATTCTTAACAGCCGACAAGCTGGTCAAGGCATTTTCTGACTGCGCTTTTCCCTCTTCCGCCAATTTATTGGCTTTACTGACACTAGCGGTGACCGCGCCTGTCTTATGCGTAATTTCCACCAAAGAACGGGTCATTTTGGATAATGACTGACTGCCTGATTTCAGACCGCTTTGCTGTTGTTGAGATGAGCTTGTCAAAAATTGGGAAATTTGATTGTTGGTTTGGCTGATATCTGATAAGCCCTGTATTGAATTCAGCAACAAATTCACCACTTTGCTCAATTCTTTGACTGAGTTCTGTACTGGCGCGGTAATATTTTTGCTCAAACGCCTAGTAGCAATCATAGAAAGACCAAAAACCATAGCCAAAGAAACGAAAGTACCTATCAAA
>CALMZN010000078.1 GCA_937870675.1 uncultured bacterium | reverse complement strand
AATTAAAATTTTGTAACTTTACCGCCCAGAGGGCGGTCGCCCCGTGGGCGATACTTTAAACTTGTAACTTTAAACTAAATTATATGGCCAAAGAAATTAAACAATTAGTGAAACTACAACTTCCCGGAACCAAAGCCACACCAGCTCCACCAGTTGGTACTGCCTTGGGGCCGCATGGAGTAAATATCCAAGATTTTGTGGTCAGGTTCAATGACGCCACTAAGGACAGACCCGGTGAAATCGTTCCCGTAGAGCTTACTATCTACGCTGATCGCACTTTTGATTTTATTTTGAAAACAGCCCCAGCTTCTGAACTGATCAAAAAAGCTCTGAAGCTAGAAAAAGGTTCTGGCAAACCACTGCAAGACAAAGTCGGAGTTTTGACTGATGCGCAATTGACAGCCATCGCCAAAGCCAAAATGACCGATTTGAATACTGATGATATAGAAGCGGCTAAACGTATAATTGCTGGCACGGCTCGTCAGATGGGTGTAAAAATTGAAGAATAATTTTATCAGGGAGGGAGCTTGCCCTAGTCCGTCAAGCGTTAGCACCTCTCAAAGATTTAAATAATATGAAAATCGGAAAAAGATTGAAAAATTTCAAAGCCAAAATTGACAACACCAAAGTTTATACTGTGGAAGAAGCAGTAAAATTGGTTAAGGAAACGGCTGTTGCCAAGTTTGACACTACTATTGAGGCACATGCTTCTTTGGGCATTGATCCCAAAAAAGGTGAACAAATAGTCAGGGCTTCGGTAAATTTGCCCCATGGCTCTGGCAAAAAAGTTCGTATTGCCGCTTTTGTGCCTGAAGTTGATGTCAAAAAAGCCAAAGACGCGGGAGCCAGTGTGGCGGGTGGCGAAACATTGATTGAAGAAATAAAAAAGACAGGCAAGTGTGATTTTGATATTGCGGTCACTGTGCCGGATATGATGAAAAATCTAGCTTCTATTGCCAGGGTTTTGGGCCAGAAGGGTTTGATGCCCAATCCTAAGACAGGCACTATTGGCACGGATATTGTCAAAATGATAGAGGAGCTACAAAAAGGTAAGGTCTCTTACAAAAATGATGATACAGCCAATGTGCATTTGGCTATTGGTAAGGCCTCATATACCGAGCAACAAATTAGCGAAAATTTTCAGGCCTTTGTTGATTCTTTGAAAAAGGCCAAACCAGCAATGAAAGGCACTTATATAAAATCAGTGCACTTGAGCTCTACTATGGGACCGAGTGTCAAGGTGGCTATAAATTAATTTTTTGAGTTTTAAGGCCGCCCTGTGCCGTACGGCACAGGGCGGTTTTTAGTTTAATAAAAAAAAGAGCCGCCGCGTCGAGCTCAGCTCGACGCGGCGGGAAAAGGACTGGTTAGCCCTTGGTGACGGGCTTGTAGTTGGCGGCGATGGTATTTGCCGATTTCACGATATTCTCGTGGTAGATAGATTCCCATGTTTTTGAGTCGGCGAGTTGAGCTGTAGTAGTATTAGACAATCCATTGATCGTCTCTTGAATAGCGGTCATGGCACAGCGCAACATTGTCAGGGCGACTTCCTGCTTCTGCCGTCGTTCTCTGACGACTTGAGCTCGACAAATCTGACAAACCCGAATTTCGGCCTCCAACTGTTGCATGGTGCGCGTCGGGTCGATGACATCGACCTCCACTTCTTGGTCACAGTTCGTATTTGAGCAAATCAGCACGACTTTCATCTTCTCACCCTCTCACTTCCTAATGTCTGGTGATTGGCCAGCGACTTCGCTTTCAGCAGTGGTCTGTGACAGTAGACGGTTGTGACAGGCGACATGGTCTGAACAACTGATGGATAGCTCAGCGATCTTCAATGGAGACAAGTGTCTCAAGGGTGGTTCGATATAGATCTCCTTTCCGCAATAGTAGCAAAAGAGCTGGAAAACCAAACGGGTGTCATGATTACAGTGAGTACAAAACGACTCAATGTTTTCCAGGCGCGTGATCGGCAAGCCAATCAAAAGGGGTTCCAGCACGATCTCTTTCCGACAGTGTCGGCAAAGAGCATTGATGCACAGCAACATTTATGGGCCTCCAAGGGTTAGTTGTGAAATGTTCTTTTTAGTTAGCATCATCTTAGTTTATTATATTTTACTTGTCAATTTGACTGGCTTATGCTAATTTACCTTAATTATTAAGCTATAAACATATGCAGTTGATTATTAGCCCAGATATCAAAGAAAACAAAATAGAGGCCATTTTTTGTCCAGTTTTTGAGGATAATGAAAAATTAGCCAAAGTTTTTGCTTTTTTTGCCAAGGATCAGGAAGTAAAATTGCTGTCCCGAGCTAAAAAAGAAAAATTTACTGGTCAGAAAAAGCATACTTTTTTAGTGCACCTAAAAGATAAGGTGGTAATAATATTGGGTTTGGGATCAGTCAGGAAATTGACTCCAGAAGATTGGCGCGAGACCGTGGCTTTGGCTACTGCATTTTTAAAAAATTATCAAGCCAAAAATATTGCTATTATAGCCAATCAGTGGTTGCAGGGTAGTTATGATGTCGAGGGCTTGGCTCAAAGTTTGGCTGAAGGATTACTTTTGTCTAGCTACCGATTTGATAAATACAAAAAAATTGATAAACAAATTATTCAAATTAACATAGATAATTTTTATGTTGAGCTTGGCAAAGAAAAAAAACAAAGTTTTTTAAAGTCCTGGGCCATTGGGCACTGGCAGGCAAGTGGCGCTATATTGGCTCGGGATTTGGTCAATGAGCCAGCCAATGTTATGACCCCAACATATTTAGCCGAAGTAGCCAAAAATATTGCCAAAGGCAACAAAAAAATCAGAGTCAGGATTTTGGAAAAAGAGCAGGTGGAAAGAATGGGCATGGGCGCTTTTGTGGGTGTTGATCGCGGATCTGATGAGCCCTTGAAATTTGTTCACTTGATTTATAAGCCAAGCGTCAGATCAAAAGAAAAAATCGCCTTAGTTGGTAAGGGTATTACTTTTGATAGTGGTGGATTGAATATAAAAACCGGAGACAGCATGACGCAAATGAAAATTGATATGTCTGGAGCCGCTACTGTTTTGGGAATATTTTCAGTTTTGGATCAGTTCAATATCAAAGCGGAGATTCATGGCATTATAGCGGCCTGTGAAAATATGCCTTCGGGTCAGGCCTTGAAACCGGGTGATATTGTGCGCAACATGCAAGGCAAAAGCATTGAGATAGCCAACACTGACGCGGAAGGGAGGGTGACCTTGGCCGATTCCTTGGCTTATGCCCAAAAAATTGGCGCTAACAAAATTATCGATATTGCCACTTTGACTGGCGCTGTCATGGTCGCTTTGGGGCCGGATATTGCTGGACTATTTACTAATGATGAAAAGCTGGGCCAAGAAATAAAAAAAGCCAGTGAAATTACTGGGGAGAAAATGTGGCCCTTGCCACTGCCTGAAGAGTACAAAGAATTAATTAAAAGCTCAGTAGCTGATGTGCGCAATGCTTCCACTATACGCTATGGTGGAGCCATCACAGCAGCATTATTTTTGCAAGAGTTTATTAATAAAGATGTGCTTTGGGCTCACCTAGATATTGCCGCCCCGGCTTATGCTGAAAAACCACTCAACGGCTATACGCCAGTGGGTGGAGTGGGTTATGGGGTGCGTACTATTTTGGAGTGGTTGCGAAAAATCTAGTTATACTTATTGGCGGCTTCTTGCCAGCCATCTTTCAATATTATTTCCAAGGCCAGATGACAGGAATCTATTATTTCTGGCAGTTTTTTCTTTTCCAAGGGTTTGAATTTTTTCAAAACAAAATCTTCAGCCACACCATCTTGTGGACCGATACCCAAGCGTAGGCGGACAAAGTCGGTTGATTTTAAGTGCTGGATTATGGACTCTAGGCCTTGGTGTCCGCCACTGGAGCGTTTGGCGGCTATTTTGAAAATACCCAAAGGTAAATCAAGGTCATCGTAAATGACTATAATATCTTCATTTTTAATTTTGTAGAATTTTTTTAGTTTTTGGACAGCTTCCCCGGAATTGTTCATGTAGCTCTGGGGCTTACATAAAACTATTTTTTCACTGGCTTCTTGGTCAGCGCTTATCAGCGCTTGGCTGTTTTTGTCTTCAGACCAATGGAGCTGTCTTTTTTCAGCCAAAGCATCCAAAGCCAAAAATCCTAGGTTGTGCCTAGTTAGCTGGTATTCTTTTCCGGGATTACCTAAACCGACAATTAATTTCATAAATTAATGTTTATCTTTAATATTTTGGGTTTTTTCTTTGCGAATGACAATTGGCACGCCATTGAAGCCAAACTTGAAACGCAATTGGTTTTCTAAAAAGCGAAAGTAGGAAAAATGCAGGTCGCTTTTGAAATCGACTTTGATGGCAAAGATGGGGGGTAAAGTTTTTATTTGTCGCAGGTGGTAAATATAGGGGTGCTTAGTGCCTTTGCCCCGCGATGGCTTGTGTTGTTTGATGGAATTTTTTAGCAATCTGTCCAAAGCATTGTCGTCAATAAATTTATTCATATTTTCCCACAACTCTAAGACCAGTGGTAATAGTTGGCTTAATTGCGCTTTGGAGGTGGCGGAAGTAAATAAAATAGGCGCCCAAGCAACAAAAGGAAAAAAACGACGATAGTATTGGGTGTAGGTGTTGATAGTGTTGGTGTCTTTGTTGCCTATCAAATCCCATTTGTTGGCCAAGATGATGATGCCTTTGCCAGCATCGGCCGCTAATTTTAATAATTGTTTGTCTTGCTTGTTTAGTGGTTTTGAAACATCAGTGACCAAAACAGCGATGTGTGATTTTTTTATGCTCTGTAAACTTTGCTGAGTGCTGAGTTTTTCAAAAATATTTGATAATCTTTTATTTTTTTTGCGTAAGCCCGCGGTGTCCACAAAAGTAAAGTGTTTGCCATGGTAGGTCAACAGGATATCTTGGTTGTCTCTAGTGGTGTGGGGTATAGAAGAGACAATCAATCTCTCTTGTCCAATCAGAGTGTTGATGAGTGATGACTTGCCGACATTGGGCTGGCCAAAAAGGGCTACGTGAATACTTTTTTCTTCGGGTGGAGCGATTTTAAGTTTTGATTTTTTTTTTACTGCCAGACAAGGTCTTTACCACTTCATCCAAAAGATCACCACAGCCACTACCACTTTTGGCAGAGATGGGTATAGGTTGCGCAAAGCCCAAGCGGAAAAAATCAGCAATCTGTTGACGCAGGCGACTAGTGTCAGCTTTGTTGGCTACGAGTATGACTTTCTTTTTATGTTTTTTTAGGGTTTTGGCCACGGCTTTGTCATCAGACATGACGCCACTGGTAGTGTCCGTGACAAATAATATTAGATCAGCTTCTTCTAAAGCCATAAAAGCTTGTCTTTGTATTTGTTCCTCAACTTCGTCATTGACTTGCTCATGCATTCCGGCCGTGTCAATCAAAATAAAATCAAGACCACCCCAAGAACAGATGGCGTAGTTTCTATCACGCGTGGTGCCGGACTCTTTGGAGACAATGGCTTTTTGGTGGGAGATCAAGCGATTAAACAGAGTTGACTTGCCAACATTGGTCCGACCAACAATAGCTACCTTGAATAGATTTGCCATAAATATTTCCTTCTTTACCCCGTGAAATAGTTTCCGCGTCAAACGCGGAAACTACCGCCAACAAATGCGTTTTAAAACCTTTTTGACTTTACATTTAATCAACTATATAAATATTAATTAAAGTCAATGGTGGCGGTATTTCACTGGGTTAATTATACCACTTTTTTGAGCGCTAGTGTCCTAGATAGGCGTAGAAGTCGGCGTGGAACTAGGTGTGGTGCTGGTCAATAAGCTGGGATCAATGGTGGGTACTAGCTCCCTTGATGTATCTATTTGTTGGTCTAGACCCAAAACAACCAAGAAATCAAGGTTTTCCCATTGACCGTCGCTGTTTTTTAAGTCCATTTTTTGGGCAATAACGGCTGAACTCAGCTCCAAAGGAGCTTCGGTCAGAGTTGTGGTTTGGAAAATAGCTTCCAAAGATTTTTTGGTGTAGGGTTTATTTTTTGTAAAATCATAAACCACGGAAGTTATCTTGCTGGTATTTTGGTCATTGCCGTATTTCAAAACATTATAACCCATCTGTTGTAGGTGACTGACGGCTTGCAAGGCCAAGCCAGAAATTGGCGTGCCATTGAGTACGACAATTTTAGCTTTTTCTTGTGGCACTTGAGTATAGGAAAATATTTCTTTGATTAGTTTATTGATAATATCATAATTACCAGTGCTTGGTTGTAGAATAAAAGCGCCATTTTGAGCAATACCAGATTTGAGATAACTGCCTGGGCTGTCATCAATGGATTTGGTAATAATATTTTCGGTGTTGGCTCCCTTGGCTAGATGTACTAACTTTACGGCCTCCCAGGGTTCCAAATCGGTTTTAGTGTATTGGTTTAATAAGGAAAATAAGTCAGTAATCTTTTTGGGATTAATCCAGGTATTGAATGAAGATACTTTTTCTTTGGTAGCCAGCAATATTTTTTGCTGTCTTTTTATGCGAGCAAAATCCGATCCCTCGCCATTGTTGCCATGACGTGAGCGGGCAAAGCGTAAAGCAGTTAAGCCGTCCATTTTTTGTTCACCAGCTTTAAACGATACGGTTTGCACTTGGTAGTTAGCTGTTGGGAACTGGTAATCAGAAAAGGACTTATCAACCGTCACTTTGATACCACCCAGCGAATCAATCATTTTTATAAAGCCATCAAAATCAATAACCGCATAATAGTGTATAGGTATCTGGAAAGTGTCACTAATTACTTTTTTGGCCAATTCTCCTCCTTGTTCATTTTGGCTATGGCCGATGGAATAAATTTCGTTGATTTTGGCGTAAGATCCATTGTAGGGTACTACCATATCGCGTGGTAAGGAAAAGAGCGCTGCTTCATGGCTCGAGGGCTTGTAGCTTGCTATGATGATGGTGTCGGTCAAATAAGGGCCATCATGACTTGGTCCGCCAATACCCATTAGTAAAAAATTAATACGGTCATCCATCTCACCTTTTAATTGTTGTTTGGATGGATAAATTATGTTAGTGATTTGTCTGACTAAATAGCTATTTTTTACTCCACCCAAAAAACTATTGTTGCTAGCGGCCAAGATTGATCCAGTAATAGCAAAAATAATAATCAAAAAGACAAAACAGCAGGAACGTCTTTTTTTCCTGCGTTGAGCTGATCTAGGGGGGCTGGAGCTGATTGGTTCAGCTGAATATCCAATTGCTCGGCCATCAATTTTTTGGGTTTGAAAATCTCCCATTACAAAAAAAATACTTATTGGTAAATTAAGTGAGTGTATTATAATGACAATATGCGCAAAAGTCAAGGCAGGCACTCTGGTCGTTTTCCGGTTTATTTATTTGCTTTTCATGGGGCCATTGTGTATAATGATTTTACTAAATATGTCATAATTTATGTCAGACAAAAATTTTGAAGATAAAAAATTAGCCGACAATATTGAATCAAATGAAGCCGAAATGATGGAAGAGGATTTTGTTCAGGAGCAATATGCTGGCGAGGAAGAAACAGCTCTAGCGCGCAATGCTAAGAAGCTGGGTTTGTTTATTTTTGAAGGAGTAAAAGTTGTTCTAATTTCTTTGGCAATTATTTTACCCATCAGATATTTTTTGGTTCAGCCCTTTATTGTGCAAGGCGCTTCCATGGAGCCAAATTTTCATGATCGTGAATATTTGGTCATAAATGAAATAGAATATCGACTAGGCAACCCTGAGCGGGGAGAGGTTATTATTTTGAAAGATCCGCTCAATCCCCAAATATATTTTATCAAGCGTGTTATTGGATTGCCAGGAGAAACAGTGGATATTAAAAAGGGTCGAGTATTTATAAATGATCAGGAATTGTCAGAAACTTATATAGAAGATTTCGGTTTGGATACTTTTGATACAGTCAATTTGGGAAATGATGAATACTATGTCATGGGTGACAATCGTACCAATAGCTTTGATTCTCGACGTTTTGGTCCAGTGATGCGCAAAAGCATCATCGGTCGAGTGTGGTTTCGAGCTTGGCCTTGGGATAAAATAAGCACTTTTAATTTGCCAGAATATTAAAGATATGTCAGTCAAGAAAGCAAAAAAATCCGCTATTCAATTGATCAAGGGCATGAAAGATATCTTACCTGATGATCAGCAATATTGGCAGTGGTTGCGCGATAGGGTTGATAATTTTGCCAAAAATTATGGCTTTGGTCGCTTAGATACACCGATTGTGGAATTCACACCTTTGTTTAAGCGTTCGGTAGGAGAAGACACGGATATTGTTAGCAAAGAAATGTATTCTTTTGTGACTGAAGGTGGTGATAAGCTTTCTTTACGGCCAGAAAACACCGCCGGTGTAGTCCGCGCTTATATTGAACACGGTATGGTCAACCTTCCTCAGCCCGTGAAGTTATTTTATATTGGTCAGCAATTTCGTCATGATAAGCCACAAGCTGGGCGTTATCGCCAATTTTGGCAATTTGGTTTTGAAGCCATTGGTGAAACTGATCCAGTGATTGATGCTCAGATGGTGATTATTTCTCATAATTTTCTTAAGGGCTTGGGCTTGGATGTAGAAGTGCAGATTAATAGCGTGGGGGATGCTAATTGCCGTCCGCAGTATTTGAAAGCATTGAAGGGTTATTATCAAAATCATCGCAAAGAATTGTGCTCGGATTGCCAGGATCGTTTTAATAAAAATACCTTACGATTGTTAGATTGCAAAAATGCCAAATGTCAAGAATTGGCAAATTCGGCTCCGCAAATGGTTGATCATCTGTGCGAGAGCTGTAAGGAGCATTTTATGGGGGTTTTGGAATATTTAGATGAATTAGATATTGCCTATAACCTGAATGCCAAGATTGTTCGTGGTTTGGATTATTATACTAAAACTGCCTGGGAAATTGTAGAGACCAGCGAAGCTGGTAAGTTGCAATCCTTGGGCGGTGGTGGACGCTATGATGATTTGGTAGAGACACTGGGTGGTCGTCCCACACCAGCAGTAGGTTTTGCTATTGGTCTGGAGAGAGTGATTTTGAAATTGCAAGAAAATAAGATTACGCCACCCGCGTCAAAACCTTTGGAAGTTTTTGTGGCCCAGCTTGGCTTGGAAGCCAGAAAAAAATCAATGTCTCTTTTTGAAGATTTGCGTCGCGAAGGATTTCAAGTAGCCGAGGCCATGTCCAAAAAAGGATTGAAAGATCAATTGGAGTTAGCTAGCAAAAAAGGAGTGCGCTATGTTGTCATCTTGGGGCAAAAAGAAATTGCCGATGGCACAGTTTTGATTCGTGATATGGAAAGTTGTGTGCAGGAGGTAGTTGATTTTAGAAAAATAAAACTAGAGTTAAGAAAAAGATTAGATAGCGAGTCAGTGCGTCTGATCAAAGTTAAGAAAAAAGCACAATAAAGTTTATTAAAAATTTAATTAAAATATGTGGATAAACCTTCTCATATTGAGGAGGTTTTTGATATTGACCCCGTTGAATCCCGCTTTGCGGGGCTCGTCCGCCAGACGGCGGACGAGCATTCAACTGGGTTGACCCCGTTGAATCCCGCTTTGCGGGGCTCGTCCGCCAGACGGCGGACGAGCATTCAACTGGGTTGACCTCGTTGAATAGCCCGCCAATAAAATATTTTTTCTTAATTTTAAGTATTATTAGGAACTAATTTTAATCTTGTTAATTAGACCACTATGGCGGGATTCAACTGTGTTGACTTTTGTTTTAAAATTTGTCATTATAAAGGTAAGATAAATGACTTTTGAGTCATTATTCTTCAGGATATTTTTATCACTATGAAAGGAAGGTGAAATACAGTGCTAGAGGTTAGAAAAAAAGACAATGAATCATTCGAAAGTTTGGTTCGCAGATTTACCAAAAAAACTATGCAAAGCGGTAAAATATTGCAAGCCAAAAAAGTTAGATTTTACTCCAAGCCAAAGACTAGGAGAGCGCTTAAAGAAAGCGCTTTGCGACGTCAGAAAATTACCGGCAAAATAGAGTATTTGAAAAAAACCGGTAAATTGGACGAAACTGATTTCAAGAAAAAAAAGCGAAGATAATCGCTAATTTTTGCCTATTATCTATCTTTTTAGTAATAGGCAAGGTTTTGGTGGCTATTATGTCAATAATCAAACAAATAGATCAAGATTTAATCAATGCTCAAAAAGCCAAAGACGAAACCATTGTTTTGACTTTGCGCATGATCAAGAGCGCTTGCAAAAATCAGGCCATAGAATTGCGTAAGCCCGAGCTGTCAGAGCAGGAAGTGATTTTGATTTTGCGTCGGGAAATGAAAAAACGTCTTGATTCCATAAGCGCTTTTCATGCTGGCAATCGTCCGGATTTGGCAGATAAAGAGCAAGCCGAATTGGAAATTATCAAAAAATATTTACCGCCAGAATTGTCAGAAGATGATATTAGTCGGGCGATTGATGTAGCGCTAGCCAGTGGTGTAAATAATTTCGGTCAAGTCATGAAAGAAGTAATGATCAAATTACAAGGTCAGGCCGATGGTCAAATAGTTCAACGCTTAGTCAAAGAGAAATTGGATCAAGATTTTAAAAATAAAATTTAAAAATTAAATCAATTATCCCATGCTAATTCGAAAAAAGATAACTGCCTTTATTTTTTGGCTTGGATCAGTTATTTTTTTGTTGCCAAAATCAAGCTTGGCTCAGACCGATACATTTGGTAGAAATTCCCTCGGTGGCTTGTCGATCGCCAGCACTCGCAGTTTGTTTGACATGGTGGTCGGCATTGTCAATACTATTTTGTATTTTTTGGGCGGTATAGCCGTCTTGTTATTTATGTACGCGGGCTGGCTATGGTTCACCTCGCAAGGCAACAGTGAAAAGATTAGCAAAGCCAAAAAGATCATGATTTCGGTGGTCATTGGTTTGGCTATCATATTTTCTTCCTACGCCGCAGTGAACTGGATCTTCAAAGAGGCCATCCGCACTATTCTCAATGATGATATAGGAATTGGAGATGGTATATACGGCGGTGGTATCGGTCTTGGGGCTGGGGTTATCGAAAGTCATTATCCAGAGCCAAATGCCACGGGTGTACCGAGAAATACCAATATTTATGTCACTTTCAAAGAGCCGATGATGGTTGACACTATCGCTGATACTGGTAGCGCGGATTGTACGGGCACTAATCCAATAATTTGCCCTATCAACACAGCTAATATTCGTTTGCATAGAACTAGCGACGTCACAGTGAATTTGGCTGACATGACAGTCGCTTATGATCCGAATGATCCAAGGGTTTTTGAGATCAATCCCTATGGTACGGCTACTACAGATCCATATTTACTAGGAGAACAAACAATAGATGTCAAATATCAAATGACTCTAGCCAACCTAAGGACTATTGATAATAGAGAGGCCTTTGTTTTTGGCTCGTATAGCTGGTATTTTACGGTTGGCACCTATTCTGACAATACACCACCACGCGTTGTTTCGGTCCGGCCAAGAAATGGTGCTACAACTCCTAGAAATACCATTGTTCAGATTAATTTTTCTGAAAGCATTAACCCAACCCTAGCCACTGGTGTGGTTGATGGCGTGGCGCCAGATTTTGACAACATAACTTTGATTTATCGAGATGCCACTGACACCGAGCAGAGAGACAATGGCAAATATGTCATATCTAATCAATATCAGACAGTGGAGTTTGTCCCCAGTGAGCTGTGTGGTCAGAATTCTTGTGGTTTTAATGTTTTTTGCCTGACTGGAAATGAAGAGTTTGTTGGCACAGTGACAGCTAACATCAAAGATATGGCTGGCAATTCTTTGGACCCGGTCTATACTTGGAATTTTCAAACACTAGATAATATTGATTTGATTCCGCCAACAATGGTGAATATGGAACCCATTGGCAATCTGTCCCCCTTGTCTGATCCAGTAAAAATGACTTTTGATAAGTCGTTATTTTCCGATTCAATAAAATCTACCAACATAAAGCTGTTTGAAAACATAGACACGCCTATAAATTATTGGTTGCGTTTGAGTGATGCTGGTGTTTTGGAAAACAATGTCATAAATATTTATCATGATCGTTTTACGGTCTCTACCAATTATTTAGCGACTTCCACTTCGGCTATTATGGATAGTAATCAAAATTGTTGGTATCCCTGTCTGTGTGAGGGGGCAAATTGCCGTTGTGATACTCTGGGAGCTTGTAGTGATTCGTCTTGCGTAGTGCCAGTACCATAAAATTTATAAAAATAAAATAAAAATATAGCATGAAAAAATTATTGTCTTGTATTGTCTTCATAGTCTATCTGCTGGTCGGGCAGACAGAGCGAGTCCTGGCTCAGGGTGATCCATTTGGTTCGGGTTCTCTGAATGGCTTGTCAGTAGCTACTGGCTCTCGTGATATATTTGATATTGTCATCAATATTGTCAATATTGTCTTGTATTTTTTGGGTGGTATTGCCGTATTGCTTGGTCTCTATGCTGGTTGGCTGTGGTTCACTTCTCGAGGCAATGCTGAACAGATTAAAAAGGCCAAAGGCATCTTGGTCTCGGCGGTCATTGGCTTGGCTATTATTTTTGCTTCTTATGGTATTGCCAATTTTGTAGTTGGTACCCTATACAATAATATAGTTGGCGATGGCGCCAGCGAAGATGGAGATGATAGTGATGATGACACTGCCGTGGTAGCTTGTCCGCCACCTATAGATGGAGGCATGTTGATATGCGGCTTCTCGCCGACCAGCAATCAAGTTGGCGCTTATGTCACTATCTCTGGCTGGAACTTTGGCGCTTATGTTGACGCGGCTACTAGTAAAGTTAGTTTTATAGAAAATGCTACAGCGGTATCAACAGACGCTTCACTAGTATCTTGTGGCACTAGTCCGTATTGGAGACAACGTTTTGTCAGTGGTACTAATATCTATTATCAAGTAAAAGCAATAGTGCCAAATGTTCCAAATACAGCTCCAGGCAACTCATATAGTGTGATGGTAGAAAATACAGTTGATAGTATACAGCGATCGGATTCACATACGCCTTTTGTGGCTTTGGCTGGCGTGCCGGGTTTGAACATTGCTTGTTTGGTGCCCGACGAAGGACCGACTGGCACTGCTGTGACGGCCTATGGCATAAATTTTGGCACCACAGGCACTAGAAATATTTTTATGACTGGTTGGGATGGCACAGCCGCCACTCAAATTCCGGTTGCTTTTGATAATGCTGATTGGACGGACACAGAAATAAGATTTACCATACCCAACACAGCTTTGGCTGGCGATATTATTATTTCCAATGACGCTATTACGGTTGATCCTTCTGATTCAGAATTTTTTAAGGTCACTTGTGACAATGATGGTGATTGCGATTCGGAATGTTGTAGCATTGGCGAGTGTCGACCGGCTAGTATTTGTAGCGGTGTAATAGAAATTGGTGGTCCTCACATTGATTATATAACTCCAGATAATGGCGCTGAGGACAACTTGCTCACTATTCAGGGTTCTAGTTTTGGCACCACTTATGGACAAGTGCTTTTTAGCGATGCTTCAGGTGTAGTGACGCCAGCCCAATTACCCTCAGGCCTCAATTCGGCTTGCAGTGATTTGTGGACAGACACAAACATTATAGTTGGGGTACCGGATTTGACAGGAGATGGAGCAGGCGTTTATACAGTCACGGTATTGCCTAGTGGCAGTACTGTGCCCAGCAATGGGGTTTCTTTTGTGATAAACACAACCAATCGCCCAGGCATCTGTTTGGCTGACCCAGTGGCTGGATCTTTAAATACAGAAGTGGAAATCACAGGAGTCAGCTTTGTGGATGCTGTGGGTAATACTGTCAAATATGGTGGCATAGTCGGCTATAATACCAGCATCAATGAAACTACTGACACAGCCACATCTAATGTGCCCAATTTGCGTACGGGATTGGTGGGTATTCAGTTGAATGATGGCTTAAATTTGAGCAATCCTTATCCTTTTAATATTACGGAAACACTGGCTGGCGATCCTAGTATAGTCAATATTACCCCAACTGCTGGCCCGACTGGCACTTATTTGACTATCAATGGTACTAATTTTGGCGATACCAAGGGTGATGGTAATGTTCTCTTTGACAATGTTTCCGGAGATTTTTCTTTTCCTTTGCAATGCAGTTCTTCGGTCTGGTCTAGTAGCTTGATTTTGGTCAAAGTGCCTACTGGTCTTGTTGTAGGTGAGATTTATGAGGTCAAGGTAATTCGTTCTGACGGCAAAGAAAGCAATACCAAAGAATTTACTTTTACTACTGGCACTCCGGGGCCGGGTTTGTGCTATATGTATCCAGACAATGGCCCAAAAAATTCATTGGTTAGTTTTTATGGCGATAATTTTGGCACTACGGCTGGTCAAATTAAATTTTATAACAATCAAAATAGTAGTGTAATTGTTGGTACTTCTTTGTGGGGAAATAACAATGCTTTGTATATGCCGGTGCCTGATGGGGCAGAAACTGGCCCTGTGGCGGTCGTCTCTGCAGACGCTCAAGAGTCCAATGCTTTTAATTTCAGAGTTAGTTCCTGTAATGATGATGGAGATTGCAACACAGCTATTTCCGAAATTTGTTGTGAGAATAGTATTGGTAATTATTGCGCTTTGAATTGTAGTAATACTCTGATGTGCACTTATGGCTGGACTTTTCAGACCGTACCCACACCAACTACTCCTTTGGAGGTGATAGCCCACTGGCCAGCTTGCGATAGCTCTTGTGGCAATGCTGAAATTGGGGTTGGCTTCAATGTTTTGTTGGATGATGCCAGTGCCACGCTTACTACTAATTACACTATTACTGATGTCACAAATCCGGCCAGCCCTGTAAATGTGGCAATTGACTCGATCACCTTGACAGAAAATGAAGGTGCTGAAGTGCCGGCCACTGTTGTTCTTGACTATGCTGGCACCCTATTGCTTAACCATACTTATGGAGTGACAGTGAGTCAGGGGATTTTAAGTTTTGAAAATGAAAGATTGACCTGGCCTTATTATTGGGAGTTTACAGTCGGGCAAGGCACTTGTGTTTTTACTGGAGTCAGCATCACGCCTTTGAATTATACGGCCTTGAGACCCAGCCAAACAGTTGACTATTATGCCGCGCCAACAGCCGATGTGAGCATTTGCGGTGTTCAGCGTCTGATTTGCGATACTTGTGAGTATGCTTGGGGTTCATCAGATGTTTCAGTGGCTACTATACAAGAAACAGGAAGTGCCAACACTTCAGCCCTGACAACTAGTAGTATTATACCAGCGACTGGCGATACTACCATTAGTTGCGAAATCAGAGGCACGACTATTTCCAATAACACAAATTTATATATTGATTATACAGTTTATGTGAATTCATTACTGATGACAGCTCATTATCCTGATTGCGATGAGGCCTGCCTTAATGCCATAGTGGGTATGACTTTCAATACTCAGCTTGATGCTGCTTCGGTTGCTAATATCAACAATCTGGTTAGAATTATGGATACATATTATATCCCAGCTAGAAATGTAACGGCGGGTGTATTTGTAGATATTAATCAAGCCAGTGGAAGTGTGGTTAGGATAGAGCATCAGCCCTTTGTCAGTGGTCATAGATATGTAGTAAGTATAGCCGTTGGTCTTACCAATGTTTTTGGTAGCGCCTATACTGGCGGAGGGTGGGATTTTACGGTTGGCGCAGAAGAGTGTTTGGTGACAGGAGCCAGTGTTATTCCGACTAGCGCCACAGCTACCATAGGTCAAAGTGTTAGTTATTCAGCCCAAGCTACCAGCAATACGGACCTTTGTGGCTATATGCCGGTAAATTGTGATACTTGCACTTACAATTGGTCGTCTGTTGTTCCAGCAGTGGCCACTATATCGGGCACTGCCCAAACAGCTAGAGCCATGAGTGTTTCGACTGGAGCCACTACTATTCAATGCGCGGTCACTCAAGGAGCCAGAAGCTTGCCAGTCATACCAGGTGAGCTAACCATCACTGGGCCGATTTATTCTATTCCACGCATAGAGGACTATAGTCCATCACTTGGAGCTCTAGAACAGTGTCGCAACACAGCTATTGAAATAGTATTTAGCGAAAAGATGAATCTGGATAGCATTAGAAATAATTTAAAACTATATAATTCTAGTGATATTGTGGTTCCTGGTACTTATGCTTTTGCTACTGTTGATGGACCTGACACCGATTTGGTCAACAATGAAACTAAAGTAATTTTTTTACCCACAGAACTTTTGGTGGCTAACAGTCAATATCACATTTCATTAGGCACTGGTATTGTCAGTTTGAATAATATGGCGCTTGATCTTATTGACCCAGATTTGGATCCCTGGGTTTTTACTACTGGCACAGAGATTTGCCAGATTAGCTATGTGCTCACCAATCCTAGTGAAGATTGGTTCACTTGCGGTGGCAATACTTGTGAGGGAGATGATGTAGCGACTACTGACGGCAATCAACATTATTACTCGGCTATAGCTTATAGTCGGCAAGCCACAGCAATATCTGGCGTTGATTATGCTTGGCAAGTCAGTCCCAATGAAGAAAGCGTTGATCTTAATACTCTTGTCGGTCAAGAAGTCATTGCTACAGCCGGGGAAAATGGTCAAGCATCAGTAAGCGTGACGGCTTCTGGTAATATTTCTGGTGTGGACTTAGGCACAGCCAGCGCTAGTTTGCCAGTGACTGTGTTTTTGTGCCAGGATCCTTGGCCTGGGCTTAGTAGCTTCCCTTGGATAGAAACAGCTTTGAATTTTTCCACCTATTATTGCCAGCAATTTACTGAGGGCAGTCCTATTTTACCAGATTTAGGGGCGCCGGTTCCTAGCGCTCATGCTAGCACTATTTTGCAAGAGTATATATTTACAGTCAACATAGCTGGAGACACTCCGGAGACAAATTTTATTATTTTTAGAATCATGCCCAATGCCGGGCACTTGAGCGTCAAGGAGTGGTACAAAGAGAAATTCCCCGGTGACGCAGTGGGCACTATGAGCATGGTTGATGGCTATGAAGCCATGCGGGTGGGTAATACAACTTATATCTCCGCGGCCAATATAGCTGATGACACTATTTATACTAATATTTATATTATTGCTTATAGTATTGGCGCCAACGCCCAAACCAAAAATATCTACGATCAATTAGTGACTAATTTTCAACTTAACACTAATAGTGATTTTTCTACCATCAATGATGACAACTTGTGTTCGGGTGTTGACTCAGATGGTGTGGTTAGAGTTTGTTCTACTGATTTTGACTGCCCAACTGGAACTATTTGTCGTTCTAGGTCTCTAAAACTGCGTCGCGATGTCAAGCGCTTGACTGATTTGTTGCCGATCAAAAAATATGTCGAGCAGTATGGCGTTGCTCATAAAGCTTGCAGTCAAAATGCTCAAATTAGCTGTGTGAGTGATGCTCAATGTGGCGTAGGCAATACTTGCGTGAATTATTATCCACAGCTCAATGCCGGCACTTTTGTGCCCGGTCAGTCAAATAGCAAATGGCCGTCATGGCAACAGACCTTGGCTACTGACCTGAAACAGACCTTGCCAGTGGATCCAATAAACAAGTTTTCCACTTGCCCCTTAGCAGGCGCTGATCCAGAGACCTGCTGGAACGAAGCTACTAGAGAATTCCAGTGTTCAACTGATTCTTATATTTATGGTTATCAGTTATTAGATGGCGGTCGTAGCTATAGGTTGGATAGTCATTTTGAATATGATCCAGTGCCGTACAATTCAACAACATTTTATGACGATTTGTATAATGGCGTGAGCGCGCCGGGTATTGTTAGTATAGGAAATATCAGAACTATTTTAAATTTATATTGTACGGAAACTCCGAGTATACCGGGTGTGAATACTTGCGGTAATGGCGTGGTAGACAGTGGGGAAGAATGCGATGGTGGATTCAATGATTATCAGTGCGACGCAGTATTAGGAGATCATCCTTGGTGGAATGAGCAAATTACTGGCTGTAATCCGCCCGGTACGATTGATCAGTGTCAGTGGTATGAACTCGTTTTGACTGCGGAAATTTGTGGTGGTTATTGTCGCGATAATAAATTACAAACAGTTTATGAAAATTGCGATATAGTTAATACCAGAACTGTAAATAATGGCTTTTTCCATTGTCCAAGCGCGACAGTTCCAGGAACTTATATTTTGGCTACTAATAATTGCAACTCCTCTTGCAATGTGGTTTGTGCAGATACTTTGCCAGCCGCCAAGTGCGGTGATGGTGTCTGGACATCTGGCCGAGAAGCTTGCGATGTCACTGGTAGTCCCAATGGCTTGGCTGGCTGGGATTGTCCGGATAATGGTAATGTTTTGTGCGTTCCTCCAGGCACTTCGCTTGGTTGCAGTATGCTTTGTGATAATGGCACTACACCTTATCAGGGTATTTGCGGGGATGGTATTGTGCAAGTCCCAGAGAATTGCGATTACGCTGACTACACTACGCCTTTGCCAAGTGTGGCTACAGCTACAAATGCTTATACTTGTTCCACTAGTTGTAATTTTGTCAACCAGCCATATTGCGGTGATAATATCTTGCAATATGATTATCGGGAGTTTTGCGATACCACTTTGTTGACCACTGTTCATCCGGCTCAATCCAGTGAATTCAATCAATACCAATGTCGCATGGTCAATGACGCTGATTTAGTGACTCACCCACGCTATACGCGCTGTACGCCAACTATTGGCGGGTATTGTGGAGACAATATTGTCCAAGATGTTTATGGCGAATTTTGCGATGGCACTGATTATCCAGA
>CALMZN010000077.1 GCA_937870675.1 uncultured bacterium | reverse complement strand
AAATTGCACATGAAAGAGATTTTATAAAACTGTCAGTCATTTCAGCAATTGGCACTAGAGAATATTATAGAAAACGACAATTTAGAGACGGCAGTTTATATCAGCACAGGATATTAATTTAATTTATTTTGCCAATCTTTAATGTAATTTTTATAGGTCTCTAAGTTTGTGTCGGCAATTGACTTTTGGGCGGGCATATCCAAGGTCATAGGATTTATTTTGGTTCCGTTCTTGACTATCTCATAATGCAAATGTGGACCAGTGGACAAACCAGTAGAGCCCACTTTGCCAATGGTCTGCCCTTGTTTCACTGACTGACCATTTTTGACCAAAATCTTGCTCATATGCGCATAGTTGGTGGTGTAAGTGCTATTGTGCCTGACTGAAACCATATAGCCATAGCCCTGGCTACTCCAACCAGCAAAAACAATCTTACCATCGCCTACTGTTCTGATCGGCGTGCCAAGAGCGGCCGCATAATCAATAGCTCGATGACCAGTGCTGATATTGAAAGCGGAAATATACCTCAAGCCCGTAGTAAAGCCCGAGCTGATATAGCGAAAATCTACTGGATTTTTCAAAAATATTTTTTCTAGTGATTTGCCTTCCGGATCATAGTAGCCATCAATCAGTTCGTTGTCATCGCCTATTCCTTCATTGTAATAAAATCCTTCCACGACTTTGCCATCATTGACAAAGCGGGCGGCCATTACCTGGCCCGGCATCACATACTGGCCATTACGATAACGCTCTTCATAAATAAATTTATAAGTGTCTCCTACGCGTATGCCCATGCCAAAATCAATGCTCCAAGCAAAAACATCAGCCAAAGCAATGATAGCCCGTTCATCAATATTTTGCGCCATGGCTGATTCATACAGCGAAGAATCAATAGTGCCACTGACTGTCTTTATTTTTATCTCATAGTCAATCTTTTTTTTCTCCGACCTATAAACGCCGTCAACCAAATCAATGTAAAGCTCTTCTTCTGAATTAATAGCATAAATCATTTGTTGCAGCTCATTGCTCTGTTTGTCAAAGAAAAATTTTATTTCTTTGCCGGCTCTGATGCTAGCCAAATCATAAACATCTTTTGAAGCCATGATCAGGCCATTGGTAGTACTAGCTGATAGACCGGCATTTTCGGTGATGATTGAAAAAGTGTCCCCCGGATTGATAATGGTCGACACTTCTCTATACTTTGATTCCAAAACTGGGTTTGAGTTCTGGCTAAAGACGTTGTTTTTGGGTAAAAAATAAATAACAGCGCCAGCCGCCAAAAATATAATAGCAATGATAATACTTTTTTTCAGCATATACTATATTTTAATTAAATTATGCGATTTTAGCAAACCCTATGAAAAGGACTGGATATTATATATAATTATGCTATGCGGAAAATAGGCCAAAAGCGACTAGTGGTGTATGCCTTTTTGTTGAGCGCGGCTTTTATGCTGGCTGGCAATTTGCCTTTGGCGCGCATTAGCTACCCTAATGTTGACCGGACAAATCCCTCAAGTCCTACTCCAGAAAAAATACTACATCTAAAAAAACCTGACTATGTGCGAGGCATCTATCTGACTGCTTCATCAGCTGGCAATGACAGCTACCGCCAAAAACTTATCACCAACCTAAAAAAGGGCTATATCAATAGCGTGGTGATTGACATCAAAGATTATTCTGGCTACATACTTTATGACACTCAAGTTGCTGAAGTAAATAAAATCCAAGGAAAAAAAATAAAAATGAATGTCCAGCAGGTAATTGACGATTTTCACCAAGTCGGAATATATGTCATAGCTCGTCAAACTGTTTTTCAAGATCCGGTTCTGGCCGAAGCCAGACCTGAGCTGGCTATGCACACCAAAGCGGGAAATATCTGGCGTGATAATAAAAATTTGGCTTGGCTAGACCCCAAGCAAGAAAAGGTCTGGGAATATAATCTAACCATAGCTCGCGAAGCAGTGCTTTTGGGCTTTGATGAAATTAATTTTGACTATATGCGCTATCCTAGTGATGGCCCTATGTCCAGCTTAGAATACAATTTAGCGACTGACCAGCAAAAATACGATGTCATGAAAAATTTTTATAAATATTTGTCACAAAATCTATCTGGCCTGACACCGCTTTCTATAGATATGTTCGGCTTGGCCATGGATAATACCAAAAATAATTATGATTTAAATATTGGCCAACGCTTGATTGATGCTCTGGATTATTTTGATGACATCTGCCCCATGATGTATGCTTCGCATTATCCCAAAACTTACTTGGGCTACGAAAACTCAGCTGAACATCCGGGTGAAGTGATTGCCTATGGCTTGCAAGTGGCTCAAAGCACCACCATCAATCGTCGAGCCAAAATCAGGCCTTGGCTACAGGCCTTTTCTATTGGCGCTGTCTATGACCAAGAAAAAATAAAAGCGCAAATCAGAGCCGCTGAAGCAGCTACCAGCACTTCTGGCTGGCTATTTTGGAATGCCCGCAATGTCTATGCAGATTATATGTTTGTAGAGTAAAATTATTCGTCTATCTCTATCCCCACTGGACAATGATCTGAACCCATGACATTATCCAGAATAAATGCTTTTTTTATCTTTTTTAATATTTTATTTGAAACGCAAAAATAATCTATCCGCCAACCCACATTTCTGACTCTGGCTCCGGCTCGATAACTCCACCAAGAATACTGAATTTTATGAGAATGAAGTTCGCGAAATGTATCTTTGAAGCCACTGACCAAAAATTTATCCATCCACGCTCTTTCTTGAGATGTGAAACCAGCGCTATAAACATTTTCTTTTGGCCGAGCTAAATCAATTTCCTGATGTGCCACATTGAAATCGCCACAAACTATTAGTGGTTTTTTTGTGGCTAATTTTTTTAAATAAATCAACAATTTATCATTCCATTTTATTTTCCATGGCAATCTTCGCAAATCATCTTGGGCATTAGGAAAATAAATATTTACTAAATAATATTTACCGATGTCCAAAACTAATATTCTACCCTCATCATCCCATGATAATTTTGGCATGGCTTTGGTCACCAAGCCATCTCTGACCAAAATTGCCGTGCCACTATAGCCAGGACGATCGGCCGGATTCCAAAATTCTTGATAGCCCGTAAAATCAAACTGCTCTTTGTCTCTGGCGCTGTGTGATATTTTTATTTCCTGCAAACACAAAAAATCGCTTTGGGATTTTTTTAGAAAATCTACAAATCCTTTTTTGACAATTGCCCTAATACCATTTACGTTAAATGATAAAATTTTCATAAAAATTATTTTACTTTTTGTTGCCGAGTATTGATTTGACTACGACGAACAATAAAATTCGACGGGGTGCGATAAGCAGGCCGTCCTTTTCTATTGCCAACCTTATGGTGTTGTTTCATGTTATACCCCGTTAAATAAATTTATTAAAAACGCAATTATGTGCCCTGTAAGTATAAAGTTTTATAAAATATTTATCAAATATCAAAAATTATTTAACAGGGTGAATTATGGCACACCATTGAATAATGACTCTATTGCAATGGCCAAGTCGGCTGATGAGATAGTGGCATTGACTTTATGTAATATATATTGTAAAATCATCTGTGTTTAATTGAGCCGAAGTGGCCCGCCCGGCGCGCCAATGGCGCACCTTTGGCGGACGAGTAGCTTGTTTCAATCAACTTTAGTTTAATTAAAAAAAGTACGCTTAGAATTTATAATTTACTTTAAGCCGAAGTGGCGGAACTGGCAGACGCGCTGGACTCAAAATCCAGTGACCGCAAGGTCGTGGAGGTTCAAGTCCTCTCTTCGGTACCATCTTTCGCTTCACTGCGTGAAACTTCAGATGGCGCAGCCATTCTTAATCCACGGATAAGAGCTGTGCCCGACGAAGCTCAAACGAAGTGCAGAGCGTAGTCGGGCCGTTAGCTCAGTCCGCCTCGGCTCGCCGCCAAGGCGAGACGGGTTGGCTAGAGATATTGCATTAACATATTTTGAAAATTAAGAATAGAATTTAAAACAAGGGCCGTTAGCTCAGTTGGCTAGAGCGCTTCCATGGCATGGAAGAGGTCGCAGGTTCGACCCCTGTACGGTCCACCATCATTCGCCCTTTGGGCTTCGGATAGCAGGCCATTTCATACATATGAAAACGGGTCGTAAGCCCGCCGAAGCCTTGGCGTAGGCGGAGCTGCGCCGTTATATATACTCAAACGTCACATTCTTCAGCCACTTCTCCTCAAGCAGCCTTGCAATTCGTTTTACAACCGTACGCCTTATCTCCAGCTCCACAGGCAGGGTGGGATCCTGATGGGCAATATTTATCCTGGTGCCGATTATGAAATGGATCTCATCGCTTTCCATCAGCATCTTCACAATTTTATCAGCAGGCCCTTTCCCCAGGCGCACACTGTTATTATATGTCTTCAGTATTTCATTTACTTTCTGAAGTGTAAGTATTCCTTCGGTGACGAGGTCGATCCCCTCCAGGAAGCTCTCGGGAGGGAGGTCAGGGTCCTCAAAAATAAGCTCATCAACGATTTTCCTGTTCAGTTCCCTGGCAATGATGTCAGCTGTTGTTCCTCCGCACAGTATCACTTTCCCCTTATAGGCAGTCACCTTTGCTGCAAGCTCCTTATCCTTCTCTTTTTCGAACGGAGGACCTGTGCAGATCATCAGCTTCCTTGGCTCACGGAAATAGATAATGGCACAGCTTATATCGTCCTTTGCCTTGTAACCATCGTTTTTGTGAGCCATGGTTACAATTTTCCCTGCAAGTGTTACAGCTGAGATTGAAGGTTCACCCGATACAAGAGAAGCTGCATAAGAGGAAATATTTTCTCTTTCCCAGCCGAAGGGGAATGTTTCGCTTCCCATACCGCTCTGTGCAACACCATCGGAAACAACTATAATCCGGTCCTCTTTCTGCGGAAAGATCGTACATTTCCGAAGTACCTTACCGGCGTTCCGCCCGTTTTCGAGCTTAACGGCTTTCC
>CALMZN010000076.1 GCA_937870675.1 uncultured bacterium | reverse complement strand
TTCATATTTTACTTATTAGCTTGTTTTTTTATTTATAAATTGCCAAATGATCCTAAGAAAAAAAATTGCCTCCTTATATTTTTTTCTTTAAACAATTTTTTTTATTCACACATGATCTTCGGCTTCAACGACATGTTGCCTCTTTTCTTCTTAGTGCTGAGTTATTATTATTTAAAAAAAGAGCACTACTCCAAGTCAATAATTATGATTAGCATTGCTGGTCTAAGTAAACAAAATATAATATTTTTTTGGCCTTTCTTTTTGGCCTATATTTTATTTAAAAAATTCTGGCCTCTTACCCGACAATCATTTTTACAATATATTAAATACCCACTTATTATGTTGTCTGTCGGCTGCCTAATTCTCTTACCATTTATACTATGGTGCCCAAGTTGTTTTTATCATGATACTATTCTGTATCTTAAATATATTTACCCCGCTCGCGGTGTTGGATTGGCTGGGTTATTGTTAGATTTAAATATCATCAGCGATCCCTTACAATATTATAACTTTGTTCCCTGGCAAATAACATTCATTGTAATTTTTTTGCCCTTATTATTATACAAACAATTCAAAAATAATTCTTTAAAACACGTCTATTTGTGTGGCACTATATTAATGGGTGGTGTGTGGTTTTTTTCTAGAAATTTTAATGAAGGACACCTGGGCTTTGTTATTACTAATTTACTAATAACTTTATTTTTATAGTTTATCTAATTAATTTTTATACCACAAATTAACGAATCAACTATTAAAAAACAATGGGGAAGGAAATTAAAAAAATATTTAACGATCTCATCTCACCTTACTTAATGGTGATGAAGTATAGTTCTTGGGAATTTACTCTTTTTTTTGTCTTATCAATTATGTTTTTCTCAAGTGTCTTAGATTATTTAAAAATTATCTTTAGCAACTTAAATCTCAATCCTGAAAATTTAATTAATAACAGTACATTCATATTAATATCGATCCTTCTGTTGATTATTTTTTCTTTATTAGCTATTTTTTATTACTGGGCAATTAAAAAAAATAATAATAAAAATAAAATATTGATAATAATTTGTTTCTTAATAATCCAAGCTTTAATTTTATCAATAAATATCTATAGGCGATACAACAATACTAACCCAGCTTGGAGTCCTCAAGATGGTATTTTACAGACTGAAACGGCCCTTGACTATGTCCTAAAAGGAAAAAATCCATATCAAGAAGATTACTATGGCACTGCCATGGATAATGAAACCTACCACTGGATAAAATTTGACAGTGTTCATAAACAATGGACAATGCTTAATCCAGCTTTGGAAAGCTATGTCTATATGCCACTTTTCTTTATTCTACCGCTACCATTTAAATACATATTTGTAAATATTTTTCACTTTTATGATAACAGGATATTCAATTTTCTAATATATCTATTGTCCTGTCTACTAATATACAAACTGCCGTCAAGTTTAAAGAAGAAAAATGGATTAATTTTGTTTTTTTCATTAAATACCTTTTTGTATACGGATATAATTTTTGGTTTTGGTGATATAGTTCCAATGTATTTTTTATTGTGGGCCTACTTTTTTTTAAAAAAAGAGCGCTACGCTTTTTCAATCATTATGATCAGCTTAGCTGGTCTAATCAAGCAAAACATGATTTTTTACTGGCCCTTCTTTTTGGCATTTATTCTATTCAAAAAATATTTACCAATTACTAAGCAATCCTTATTAAAATTTATTAAATATCCCCTGATAATTCTTTCTCTTATCTGCCTTGTATTATTACCTTTTATTTTGTGGAATCCCATGGCCTTTTACCATGACACAGTTTACTACTTAGGCCATCTTTATCCAGCGCGTGGGCTTGGGCTAGCTGGCCTGCTTTTGCAACTAAAAATTATTGCCGATCCATATCAATTTTATAATTTTGCTATCTGGCAAATCATACTTATTATCACTTTTTTACCATTGCTTTTATACAGACAATATATAAATAATAGCCCAAAAAATACATACTTACACTGCACGCTATTAATGGGCGGTATCTGGTTTTTATCAAGATATTTTACTGAATCCCATTTGTTTTTTGTAATCACTAATCTATTAATAACTTTATTTTTATAAATTTTTTGAATAACCCTATTTATGCTATAATAACAGTGTTTATAGTTCATTCTCAATTTTTGAGCGACCATGAGGTATAACTAAAACATCCCCAAGGCCAGTCATATGCCCGGGATTAAATAAAAAAATAATAGTTGTCCTTGATGGAAAAGCTCAAAATATCGCTGACAATTGAATATAATAGCATGGAAGATTTCTAAGCACTACCGCCAACCAGGCGGTAGTGTTGTTTTTTAGAGACGATGAATGGTGATGACAATAAAATTGCCTCAGCGACGGCGGATAAACATAGCATCGCCAAAAGAGAAGAAATGATACTTTTTCTTTATGGCTAGCTTATAGCAATTCATAATATTCTGCCGACCAGCTAGAGCCGAGACCATAAACAGTAGCGAACTCTTGGGCAAATGAAAATTAGTAATCAATTCATCAACAAAACGATATTTGTAGCCCGGATAAATATAAATATCCACCCATTTACTGCCACTCTGTAATTGACCGCAAGCATCAGTCATGGCCTCCAAGCTACGCGCTGAAGTAGTGCCAACAGCAATGATATTTTTACCCCTGCCTTGCCTGCCGTCAGGCGAGGCGGGCTGTTTTTTTAATTGATTTAGTTGTTTGGCGGTCTGTGAATCTATTTCTACCCACTCCCGATGAATATGGTGCTTGGTGATATCCGTAGTAGTCACTGGCGCAAAAGTACCCAAACCAACATGCAAAGTCACTTTGAAAATTTTAACGCCTTTTTTCTCCAATTTTTTCAAAAGCTGAGAAGTGAAATGCAGTCCGGCGGTCGGCGCAGCAACCGACCCTCTTTTTTTGGCATAAGTGGTCTGATAACGCTGGCGGACAAAGCTAGTATCTTTGACTTTGATATATGGTGGCAAAGGCGTCTGACCATACTGCTCTATTTTTTTGTCCAAAGTCCGCCCAGAAACATTGAATTTCAAATGCCAAATATTGTCTTTTTCTTGTTTTGTAAAAACTGCTGAAAAATTCCTAGCAAAATCTATTTTGTCGCTAACACAGAAGCGCCGACCGCCGACCATTACTTGGTAGCTATCCGCACTCAGTGTTCTTAACAAAAATATTTCCAAAAATCCACCGGTTTTTTTCTTGGCTTTTAGTCGCGCTGGGAAAACTTTGGTTTCATTGAGCACCAAGACATCATCGCTACCCAATATGTCTACTAAATCATAAAAATGCTTATGTTGTATTTTTTTACTAACTCGATCAAAAACAAACAAGCGCGAATGGTCTCTGGGGCTGGTCGGCTTTTGGGCTATTAGATTTTTTGGTAAATGATAATCAAATAATTTGATGTTCATATGTTTCAAATTGTCATTGCGAGTCGAGCTGAACTCGACGTGGCAATCTACAAGTGTGGATTGCTTCGTCACTTTGTTCCTCGCAATGACCCCGAACTTTCGTCATTCTGGACCGACCCCAGCCGCTCGCGAGCGGCTGGGGGAGCGATAGAATCCACAGTATTAATTTATTCTTTTAGATTCTATCGGCCATTCGCTCACGCTCATGGCCTCCAGAATGACCACTAGACGCTTTTATTATTTTTCGAATAAATACATCCACAATAATCCTGCCGATAAAAATTTTCTTGTTTTGATAGCTGGTTAGCTATCTTGAAGCCATCATTTTTTTTCCAATCAGCAGTGATAAATGGCAGACCCACAATGTCGGCAATCCTCTGGCCCACTCGATTGATTTGCTTATGATCTTTGTGTGGGCTGATAGACAAGACCGTAGTCCAATAGTCAAAATCATTTTCCTTGGCATATCTAGCTGACTCGGCTAAGCGGATATCAAAACAAATTTCACAGCGCTGGCCTCTTTCTGGCTCGTTTTCCAAACCCTTAGTCCTCTCTAGCCAACGAGCGCTATCGTATGGCCCTTCTACAAAATCCAACTGTAGTTTAGTAGCGTATTTTTTCAGCTCATCGCGGCGCTTATTGTACTCTAGCTTAGGATGAATATTGGGATCATAAAAATAAATTGTCACCTCGTAGTCAGCTGACAATTTTTGTAAAACATATATAGAGCATGGCGCGCAACAGGCGTGGAGTAATAGTTTTGATTTCATTCTTAAAATAATTTATCGCTATCCGGCGCTTTGAGTCCAAAATACTCATAGGCCCGTGAAGTAGCTACGCGGCCTTTGGCGGTGCGTGCTAGAAACCCGAGCTGCATCAGATAGGGTTCAAAGATTTCTTCAATAGTGCCGGCTTCTTCTTGGATAGCGGCCGCTAGGGTGTTGAGACCCACTGGTCCGCCTTTGAAATTTTCTATCAAAATTTTTAGCAAACGGCGATCTAGATCATCCAGGCCGTATTTATCAATGGCCATTAGATCAAGAGATTTTTTGGTCAGTTCAACTGACACATTACCATCTGACTTGACTTGAGCATAGTCCCTGACGCGCTTCAAAATGCGATTGGCAATACGCGGAGTCGCCCGACTGCGATCTGCTATTTCTTTCCTGGCCTCAGGCACGATCTGCACTCCCAAAATATTAGCCGAGCGCTTGAGAATATCCGCTAGCTCCTCGGGACTGTAGAAATCCAGACGAAAAGTCATGCCAAATCTATCACGCAGGGGTGAAGACAAAAGATTGTATCTAGTAGTAGCACCGATCAAGGTAAATTTGGGTAAATCCAAGCGCAATATTTGCGCTGAAGGGCCTTTGCCCAAAATGATATCCAAAGCAAAATCCTCCATGGCTGGATAGAGTATTTCCTCAATGGTTTTGTTGAGGCGATGTATTTCGTCAATAAACAAAACATCGCCGGGCTGTAAGTTGGTAATCACCGCCGCCAGATCTCCGGCCTTGGTAATGGCTGGCCCTGAGGTCACTTTGATGCCCGCGCCCATTTCGCGGGCTATGATGTGCGCTAGAGTGGTCTTGCCCAAGCCCGGCGGTCCATAGAGCAAGACATGATCCAATGGTTCACTTCTTCCCTTGGCCGCCTGCAAAACAATATCAAGATTGGCCTTGACTTGTTGCTGGCCGATATAGTCCTGTAAATTTTGCGGCCGTAAAGTAAGGTCTAGCACCTTGTCAGAGCTTTGTTCTACGGCTGAAATGACTCGTTCGCTCATGAAATATTTATATTTCACCCTCCATAGTCCCGAGTATGGTCGAGGGGCGAAGGAGGGTTGATTATTTTATATAAACGTAATATTTGACACTTTGTCGTCAGCATCTTTGAAGCGCATCAAGCGCACGCCTTGGGTAGCTCGCCCTAAGATACTCACTGCCTTTATGGGCAAGCGAATGACTTGGCCTTTTTTGGAAATGATAATAATATCTTCACTCTCCACGCGGGAACTGATAATGCGCGCGCTGACAATAGCGCCGGTCTTAGCGCTCACTTGAGCGGTCTTGATGCCTGAACCGCCTCGGGCTTGCACCTTGTAGGCAGACAAGCCCGTACGCTTGCCAAAGCCGTGTGCCATAATGACAAATAGTTGCTCGTCTTTTCCAGCTTTGCCTTCCACGATAATATCAAAGCCCACTACCTCGTCATTTTTCTTGAGGCGGACTGAACGCACACCTGAAGCATTGCGTCCCATATCCCGCACATCTTTTTCGCGGAATCTGATGGACTGACCATTGGCTGTCACCAAAATAATCTCATCTTTGCCAGTTGATGGCTGGACCCAATTCAATGAATCATCACCCTTTAGTTTGATGGCAATGAGGCCTGAACTACGGACATTGCTGAATTGATCTAGGGCTACTTTTTTGATAATACCCAAGCGAGTCACCATCACAAAATATTTGAAGGCGCTAAAATCTTCACTCTGCAAAATAGACGATATTTTTTCTTCTGGAGATAATTGTAAAAAGTTGACAATATTTTGCCCTTTGGAGGTCCGTGACATAGCTGGCACCTCATAGGCCTTGAGCTGAAAGACCCTACCCTTGCTGGTGAAAAACATCAGATCAGCATGCGTGTTGGTAGCCAAAAATAATTGCACCTCATCTTGCTCTTTGGTGGTCAGGCCTATCACTCCCTTGCCACCTCGACCTTGGGTTTTGAAAATCTCTGGCGACAGACGCTTGATATAGCCATCATGCGTCAAGGTAATGACTGTGGCTTCATTGGGTATCAAGTCCTCCGTGTTCATTTTATTGACTGCGGACTTCACTACGCGGGTTCGGCGCTCATCAGCAAAGCGAGCGCGCAAATCACGAAGTTCATCTTTGATGATGCCTAACACTTTGGCTTTGCTACTTAATATAGCCGACAACTCCTTGATTAACTTTAATTTATCTTTCAATTCTTGTTCGATCTTCAATCTTTCTAGGTTGGCCAAATTCTGCAAGCGCATTTCCAAAATAGCCACCGCTTGTCTTTCCGAGAGCTTAAACTTAGTCATCAAATTGACCTTGGCTACTTCTTTGTCGCGGGAGGCGCGAATAGTCCTGATGACCATATCAATCTTGTCCAAAGCAATATTCAAGCCCTCCAAAATATGCGCCCGCTCTTTGGCTTTGTCCAAATCAAACTGCGTGCGTCTGACTACCACTACTTGGCGGTGCTTGATGTATTCTTCCAAAATGTTTTTCAAAGTCAGTACCCGAGGTTGCAAGCCATCCACCAAGGCCAACATATTGACGTGAAAGGTCTCTTGGAGTTGGGTATACTTGTAAAGATTATTCAAAACTTTCTTGGGATAAGATTCTTTTTTGAGCTCAATCACCACGCGGACACCATGCCTGTCCGACTCATCACGCAAATCTTTGATGCCGTCAATTTTTTTGTCTTTGACTAGCTGGGCAATCTTCTCAAGTAGCGTGGCTTTGTTGACTTGATAAGGAATAGAGGTGATCACTATTTGATATTGACCAGCTTTGGTCTCGCTAATCTCTGCTTCTCCGCGACAGACAATACCGCCTCGACCAGTGGCATAGACGGTCTTGATATCTTCCGCGCTATAGATCACACCGCCAGTCGGATAATCTGGCCCTTTGACAAACTCCAGCAAGTCATCAATTGTGGCCTCGGGATTTTCTATGACCATCACAATAGCGTCAATCAATTCACCCAAGTTGTGCGGTGGAATAGCGGTCGACATACCGACAGCAATACCAGTAGCGCCATTGAGTAATAGGTTCGGCAATTTGGCTGGCAATACTTTTGGCTCCTGACGGCTACCATCATAGTTGGGCACAAAATCAACAGTGTTTCTATCAATATCAATCATTAATTCTTCAGCCAATGCCTCTAGCTTGGCTTCAGTGTAGCGCATGGCCGCTGGCCGATCACCATCCATCGAGCCAAAATTTCCTTGGCCATTGACCAAGGTATAGCGCATGGCAAAATTCTGGGCCATACGCGCCATAGTATCATAAATAGCTGAGTCGCCATGCGGATGATATTTACCCATCACTTCACCGACCACTGTGGCTGATTTTCTGAACTTGACATTGTGCTTCAGACCGACACTCCACATCGCATACAAAATCCGACGATGCACTGGCTTCAAACCATCGCGGACATCAGGCAAAGCGCGAGAGACAATGACACTCATGGCATAGTCAAGATAAGAGCTTTGCATTTCCTCTACCAAAGACAGTGGTTCTATACGACCGCCGTTTTGGGAATCACCAATGGCTACCAAATCTTTTGACTCGGGTTTTTTATCTTTTGCTTTTGTTGATTTTACTTTAGGCATAAAACTATTATCTACTCTTAGTTAACAGTACTAGACGCTGTACTGGTTGGTGTTGAAGATGCTTTATTTTTCAAATATTCTTGCGCGGCCTTGAATAACTCTTGTTGCTTTTGGGTCTTTAACAATTGCTCTTGCATATTACTCCACTGCAACTTGGCTAGCTCCAAATTATTCTGAATATCTTGACTGATAGAACTGACTTCGATGTTGTCATTTTTTACTTCTGGGCTAGGGGCGGCTTGTGAAGAAACACTGAATTTCTGCCAGACAAAGATCAGGCCCACAAAAGTCAACAAGGACAAAAGTAGTGTTAAATAAATTTTGTTTTTGTTGTTTTGTAAAATTATCATACTTGCGGTTTTAAGATCACTAATTTCAAATCGTCTTGGGGCAAATCTTTGGCGCTGACTTTGAACTTGTCATGCTCCTCGGGCTTAACCCCAAACTCTTTGATAAATAATTCCAAAGCATCCGCTTTATTTTTCAATTCCTTGACCTGATAGGCGCTGGGGATGACCAATCTGGGCTCTATCTGCCCGATGATGTTGTTGGCTTCTTTGGCATTGGCCATTGCGCCACCGCCAACCGGCACTAACAAAATATCCGCGCCCGATACCAGCTCCAAATCTTTGTCAGTCAAAACTTGATGTCCATATTCGCCCAAGAAAGCAATACGCACATCTTCAAAAATAATTAAATAAATCAAATGACCGTTGGTCTGACGACCATAAACAAAAATATCCTTGGTTTCATATTCGCCAGCGCTAGTGATAACCATGGCCTCTTCGTCTAGCTTAGAGACCCCAACGCCTTGGGGGTCAGTAAAAATAGCCACATCGCCTTTGGCTTTGCCATACTTAAAATTTTTGTCTAAAGAATAAGGGTTCAAAACAATACTATGCTGACTATTTTGTATCTTGAAATAGTTGTTGCCATGCCACGAAATATACATAATTTTTAAGCTATTTAAACTTATTAAATCGCCTTTATTTTATCATAATTTATGATAATTGTAAATACAAAAATAAGCAAAAATATGCCTAAAAATAGGGCTTTTTAGGGCTCAATACCCCCTCTGCTGTCATTCCCGCTCGCCTCGAAGCGAAGCGGGCGAAAGCGGGAATCTACCATTGTTGTACCAATGGCAAATCAATGGTAGACCCCGGATCACCTGTCCGCCTCCGGCAGAAGCCCGGGATGACAATGGAAAGCCAGCCCCTTGATTTATTTGAAACTTTGTGTTAATATAAAGCAACTTAAATTTTTTAATCAAACATCTTGGCTTGTGAATTTTTGCTCACATCCTCAAGAACTTATGACTCCGGTCATAGGTTAACACTTAATAATTAAATGACAAGCAAAAAACCCACCGACAAAACTGTTAAATCCGACCATCCTATGGATGTGTTGCTGGAACAAGATAGCGCTATAAAAGTTCCACGAGTTGGCGATTTGGTGGAAGGTACTGTGATCAGTATCTCTAAAAATGAGATTTATCTAGACCTAGCCGGTATTACTACCGGTATTATTCGTGGCCGCGAAATCTATGATGAATCCACTGAATTTTCCAATTTAAAAATTGGCGACAAAGCTCACGCTACTGTTGTAGGCCTAGACAATGAAAATGGCTACATGGAATTATCCTTACGCGAAGCTGGCCATAAGAAGGCCTGGGATAATTTAGAAAAAATATACAAAACCGGCGAAATCGTTGACTGCAAAGTCATTGACGCCAACAAAGGTGGCCTGATGATCAAATTGGGCAATGTTATTGGCTTTTTGCCGGTGTCTCAGCTGACTATCGAGCACTATCCTCGCATTGATGGCGGAGACAAGAACAAAATCTTGACCCACTTAAAAAGCTTTACCAATCAAATGCTGAAAACCAAAATTATTGATGTCAATGAAAAAGATGAAAAACTGATTGTCTCTGAAAAAGCCGCTTGGGATGACAAGCAGAAAAAAGTGGTCTCCCAATTCAAAGTTGGCGACAAAATCAAAGGCCGCGTCACTGGCGTGGTGAACTTTGGCGCTTTTGTGGAATTTGGCGATGGCCTAGAGGGCTTGGTCCATATTTCAGAATTGGCTTGGCAACGCATTGACGACCCTCGCGATATTATCAAAGTTGGCGAACAAGTAGAAGCCGAAATTATTGAAATTGAAGAAACCAAAATTTCTTTATCTATAAAAAAATTACAAAAAGATCCTTGGATCAAAGTCCAAGAGCGCTACAAAGTCAACGACAAGGTCAGGGGCAAGGTTTTGAAAGTCAATCCTTTTGGCGCTTTTGTGGAACTGGATCATGACATCCACGGCTTGGTACACATCTCTGAATTAAGTGACAAAAAAATCAATTCTCCTGATGCCGCCATCAAGGTTGGTGAAAATTATGATTTCACTATCTTGACCATTGAGCCCGAGAATCACCGCCTCGGTCTATCTCTCAAAGGACCAAAAAAAGCCAAGACCGAAGCCAAAGAAGAGCCCGCTGAAAAGGAAAGTGGGAAGTCCGCCTCGGACGGCAAAAAAACCAAAGCCAAAAAAACCGCTCCAGCTGAAACAACTCCTATAGAGGTAAGCAAAAAATAAAAGCTGCTCGCCTCGCTTTCAGCCAGTCAAAGCGGGCTCGCCTCGCAAGCGAAAAGGCGAAGCGGGACATTATTCACTTTTGGTGCTAAAATTAAATCTAAGTAAGCAATATTATGAACAAAAATATAAAAAATATTGCCATATTTTTTCTAATGCTAGTTTTGCTGTTGGGTATTTTCAGTTTTTTTGACAGCTCTAGCAAAAAAGTTGAAGAAGTAAGTGTGGCTAAGCTGGTCAGCCAAATCAACGCTGACCAAGTGAAAAGCATCACAGTCACTGGCAGTAAACTAGAGGTGACTCTGCAAGATGATACTACTGAGACCACCCGCAAAGAAACCAATGAGCCGCTTAGCGACCTACTCAAAAATTATGGTGTCACACCAGACAAAATTACGGCCGCCAATATTTCGGTCAAAGACGAAAATAGCGACAATATCTGGTGGCTGGCTATCCTGCCCTATCTCCTGCCCCTAATCATCATCATTGCTGTGGTGTGGTTTATGATGCGCCAAGTCCAAGGTGTCAACAATCGCGCTATGTCTTTTGGACAATCCGGCGCCAAGATGGCCTCCCAAAACAATAAAGTAAACTTTACGGACGTGGCTGGCGCTCAAGAAGCCAAAGAAGACCTCAAAGAAATTGTCGACTTTTTGAAAAACCCGCAAAAGTTTATTGATGTCGGCGCCAAAATACCGCGCGGCGTCTTGTTGCTCGGCGCGCCCGGTACTGGCAAAACCCTACTGGCTCGCGCTGTGGCTGGCGAAGCCAAAGTGCCCTTCTTTCATATTTCTGGTTCTGAATTTGTGGAAATGTTTGTGGGTGTGGGCGCTTCTCGTGTCCGTGATTTATTCAAAAAAGCCAAAAAAGCCGCTCCTTGTCTGATCTTCATTGATGAGATTGACGCTGTGGGACGCCAAAGAGGCGCGGGCTTAGGTGGCTCGCATGATGAACGCGAGCAGACCTTGAACCAGATATTGGTAGAGATGGATGGCTTTGATAACCAAACCAATATTATTGTCATTGCCGCTACCAATAGACCAGATGTCTTGGATCCAGCCCTGCTTAGACCGGGTCGTTTTGATCGCCAAGTAGTGATTGATTTGCCAGACATCAAAGACCGCGAAGAAATATTAAAAATCCACGCCAAGAACAAACCGCTAGCCGAGGATGTTAACTTGAAAACCGTAGCCCAAAGAACTCCGGGATTTTCTGGTGCTGATCTAGCCAACTTATTAAACGAAGCCGCTATTGTGGTAGCCAAAAGAAATGAGAAAAAAATATTGGGTCAAGATGTTTTGGAGTCCATTGAGCGCGTACTCTTGGGTCGACAAAGAAAATCCTACATTTTGTCAGAAAAAGAAAAGAAAATCACGGCCTATCATGAGGCCGGTCATGCCTTGATCTCTCATGTCTTACCCCACTCTGATCCAGTGCACAAAATATCTATCATTTCTCGGGGACGAGCCGCGGGCTATACTATCAACTTGCCTGACGAAGAAAAGAAAATGCACAGCTACTCGGATTTTATTGACAACATGGCTGTCTTGCTGGGTGGCTTTGCGGCTGAAAAAATATTTTTCGACGAGGTGACAACTGGCGCTAGCAATGACTTGAAAAAAGTCACGCAAATGGCCAGACAAATTGTCACTCAGTACGGCATGGATGCTAAACTAGGACCACGCACCTTTGGTGAAAAAGAAGAAATGATTTTCTTGGGCAAAGAAATTCACGAGCGCCGTGACTATAGTGAAAAAACTGCCGAAATAATAGATGAAGAAATATCCAACTACATCAAAAACGCTCTCAAGACCGCTGAAAAAACTATCCATGATAATAAGGCCAAGATGGAAAAAATAGTTGCTACCCTGATTGAAAAAGAGACCATTGAAAAAGAAGAATTTGCTGGTCTGATGGCGTAAAATACAAAAAAATATAATGGTTTAAGAAAAGCGATTATATGAAAGTTTATAGGACTAAATCTACTAAAATTAGTGGAGCTAATTTTAGAGAAGTACATTCTAGAGCTCTAAAAATTTATAAGCCAATAAAAAGTAAGACCAAAAGACGGCCCTATATTAGATCTGCTTATTTCAAAAATGACAAAATATTTTTAGAATTTTTTTGGCAACATCTTTTTACTAAAGAAAATTGGCGAGATAGAATGAGAAGATTAAAATACTTTTCTTGTGGTTTAGAATTAATCCAAAATTCAAAATTTGATCCGGAATCTAAAGAAAACCCAAACAAAAAATCGGAAATATTGCACCGCTTTGCTGGTACAAGTAAAGATAATGATCTATTTTTCTTACAAATAAAAGAAAACAAAAAAACGGGGCAAAAATGGTTGATGTCTATATTTCCTTTGAATAAATAAAAAAGGCTTTCGGCCAGTTTGAGGTTTATAAACCTCGGGCAAAAGCTTTTTTTAAAGACTTCCCGCTAAGTGTGGTTTATAAACCACGGCCGAAAGTCTTCAATAACATAATATCATGTTATAAAAAATTGTCAAGAAAATAAAATTACACAAAATAAACCGTCGAGCTCAGCTCGACGGTTTATTAATCCAGCGGACTCTTTTATTTTACTTGACTGGTGACATCTACAAAGTCATAAGGATGACTCCAAGTAGCAAAATAATTTTTGTCTTCCAAAATTTCGAAGTTAGCACCAAAGACCGAATTGAATAGCACCCTAAAAGTATTTACTGGAGTAATGCTTGGATAAAGTATCTTTTTTGTTTCTTCTGGCACATAATAAGCGTTCAAGATGCTCATTCTTTCGACTGCATTACTGTTGGCCAAACTATCCCAATCCAACATTGATCCGGGGCCATGGTCAGCTTGTAAAATAATAATTGGCGGGTTTTTTGAGGTGGCTAAAATTTTGTTTATTATAGTTTCAAAACGTTTATTCAAATAAGATAATTGACCGATGTATTGTTTTTGATATTTTTCTACCCCACCTGGACAGACATCAAAGTATAAGCTACCATCTGTGCCGTCCAAGCAAGTTGCAACAACATCTACAACCTGCCCATCTGATTCAAATATAAAAGGTGGATGAGGCGATAATATGTGTATATAGCTAAAGGTTGGGGCCTCTATGCTAGCTATTTCTGGTATTTTATCTAAAAAAGTTTCTATGTATGTGGCTATGTCTCTAATCTGGACTCCTGACGAAAATAAAAATAAGGGGGTTTTTTTAATTAATAGGGCTTCAAAATCATTTTGTCTCAAATTATTGGCCAAATAAATATCTGATTTAATGTTTTTGTACGCTCCTGTCCAAGTAGCTGGTAAAGAAACAAAAGTATAGCCCCTGCTTTTGAAAAAATCATCAACTATATTATTACTAAGCAATTTTTTTAACACCGATCTATCATTGGATTGATGACCGACTTTGGAGGCCACCTCATCTAAATAATTTATATTTAAGGCGCTATCCAAAGACAAAAAAGTTTGGTTATAATTTGAGGTAGAGTGATCAGCCACAAAAAATCCTTTTTCTTTTAGGAAATCTATAAAATAACTATTATCATAATTATACATATCTTTTAAAACATCCTGCCTAGCATAGCCGTCAAGGATTATATAATAAACATCTGGCAGATTATTGGTATTTTTTATTTCACTATTTTCACCTAATGGCTGGTCTTTAAAATTAATTTGATCAATAATACTGCCTTGGTGTTGGTATTGATAATTGGCAATATTAAATAGCTGTAAAACAAGTATTACACTAGCGAAAAAATTGAGAAGTTTATTGGCGTTGTCAAATTTATGAGTACTATTGGCCACGACAAAACCTGTACCGACCAGCGTAAAAATATAAACTACCAGAGCTAATGATTGGTAATATAATAAGCCATAAGCTAGATAAGGGTTTAGGACAAAAAATATATCGGAAAATGAATAATAATAAAAAAAAGAAATAATAATAATTGAGCTAACGACTGAGCTTTTGTATTTATTTTTTATGAAAATGTTTATTATAAAAAATAAAATACTAGTGCTCAGTAAAGCAATGATAATTGGTTTTGGCAAGTATTGAGCAGTGGCAATATCCTGATTATTTTCAAATAATCCTACAATGGGTATCAAGGCAAAGAGCCAAGGGTGAAGTAAAATATCTTTTTTCATTATTTTTTAGTCATTAGATACAAGTATCTTTTTGATTCTTTGATATTTTTTGATTCTTTGATATTAAAATATCTAGCGAAGGATTCTTCGAAATGGACTTGATCGTATTCAGAAAATATATCTTCTCGAGTGGCTAATAATTTTTCTACTTTAGAATCCTCTTTAGGAACAAATTCTATAATTAAATTATTTCCTAGACCACTAAAATAGCTGGCAATCTTATCAAAAGGTAGATTGTTTGCTATGGCTAGATGATGAATCAAGGCTAGGGCCATCAAGGTATCAGCGGGTCCTCTATTTTGCCAGGAGTCCCTCTCTTGATTAGCCCAGCCAATATTTGGACTAGGATTAGTAAGATCCAAAAATAGAGGCAACAAATTTTTTTCTTTATTTTTTTTGGTGTATAAATAATTTTTTTCAACCGCAACCAAATCTATATCAAAACAAATAGTAGGGATATTTTTATCACTAGCCAATCTGCTAAAGATTCCTGTATTGCCCCCTAGATCCCAAACATTTTTTGGTTTTAATTTTTCTAAAAATTCTTCTACTAATTCTTTTTTGTAGCCAAAGGCCTGATCAGAATAATTGGTAAAGCTATAATACTCTCCCCACTCTGTGCTGGTGGGTGGGAATTTTAACTTTTTAACAGCCGATTCTAGATTGTCTATCAAGGCCAATACGGCCTGTTTACTTATTTTTCGTTGATATTTTATTTTTTTATCAGCATAATGCTTTTGGCTTTTGGCGTGTAGATGAATGTGGGTCAACAAAGAAAAATTTAGCCAGCTAGAAATTGGTAGCAGTTTACTGGCTAGATTCAAGTCAAGGCCATCTATAAAGATCCTAGCCAGTTGTCCTAAATTCAAATCTTTATAAGAGATCAGGACTAGAGGGGCTAAAAAATGCTGACAAAATTGTTTGTAAGCAGGCCAAGGCCGACCCTCTTTATATTTTTCAAATGATAAGGTATCGATAAATATTGCCTGACCATTATAAAATTGAACATTGTAAGCGCTAGCATCTTTGAGAGACAGGCCGTGCTCTAGGGATAATTTTTGGATTTGCAAAGTGAGCAAGGCCGCATCTTTGAGTTGGGAAAAGCACCATTCATAGGGGTAGGATATAATGTTTAACTGGCGTGGTTTTATTATTTTATAGCCCGCTGAAGAATAAAAATCCAAAAGGCCCTCTTCCTGATGATCAATGAGTAATTTTTGAGAAATTAATTTTTGATACAAACCAGAAGATATTAGCAATTCATAATCCTCCTGGTAGCTTTTGTTTATTTGTCGAAACAATTGTCCATCTCTAATAAATAAAAATCCACTAGAATCTCTAAATGAGCTCTTAATTTTTTGCTGGATCATTATGTTCTATATTTTCTTGTTTATTAGATCTTTTCTTTTTGAAAAATAATTTTATTTTCCTATAATATAATTTTATGGCGAATAGCCCGCTAAGCACTCCACCAACTAGTATCTGAAACAATAGGGAACCGCTACCAGGATCTAGATAGGCCTGAGCCGACTTTGTACTCATGATAAAAATACCCAAAGTAAATAAAAAATAAAAGAATAAATCCATATTGTTTGTTTAAATTATTTGGTAAATTATAGTTTGATTATCTTAATATACTTCTAATACTTAGGAGTACTATGTGTCATGTCAATTGAACATATTTATTTTAATACTACCATATACAATACCTCTGTAAAGTTTTCAAAGCCCATTCCTCTGCCTGAAAAACCTAAAAAAAGTGAAATTTTTATTTTTTAGTCCAAGGGGCTTTTTATGTTATTACAAAAATTTCTAGCCACGTGAGTATATATTTCCGTAGTTTTTATATTTTGGTGACCCAATAATTTTTGAATATAGCGAATATCCACTCCGCCTTCTAGCAGGTGGGTGGCAAAACTATGGCGCAAACTATGACAAGTGGCCTCTTTTTTTAGGCCTGACTCGGCTAAAGCGTGATCAAATATTTTTTGCGCCGAGCGCTGACTCAAGCTGGACTCACCACCCTGCCCCGCTTCGCGAGGCGAGCCACTAAATAAATATTTTTGCTCTGTCCCTCGACTTGGTTTGGCTACGCTCATCACGGGTCGCTCGGAATCTACGATTGGTATTTTTGGTAAATACAAATTTAATAATTTTATACTAATACCACTTAATAATGTATAGCGATCTTTCTGGCCTTTGGCATCTTTGACTAACAAGCTTTTGCTTATCAAATCCAAATGGCCTATTTTTATTTTTACTACTTCTGACACCCGCAAACCAGAACCATAGAGCAAGGACAGCAAAAGCTTGTGTTTTAAGTTGTGAGCGCAGTTGATTATTTTTATAATCTCGGCTCTGGTGAGAACTACTGGCAAAAACTTTTCTTTTTTTGGCCGCTGGATACTAAAAAACAGCTTCCGGCGTAGAATCTGTTGATAATAAAATTTGAGGGCAGAAATGACTTGATTGAGAGAGGTATTAGTCTGATTTTGGCTTTTCAAATAAAGCAAATAATTTTTGATATCCTGACTATCAACCTCCCTAGCTGACTTAGCCACAAAATCCAAAAATCTCTGATTGTGGGATAAATAGCTCTTGATGGTTCTCTTGGAAAATCCTCTAATTATTAGCTCCTGAGCTAGATTGGCTAGGTGGTGGCTGTTGGCCAAAAACTGGGGCTTTCTTAAGGCCCTTCCCGCCTTTGCCAAATGCTTCGGCGGGGTAAAAAAATCGCTTTTCATAACATGGTGTGATTAAATATTTATTATTTACATTTTGGCCAATTTTGGCTACAATGTCAACAGGTGCGCAAATACACTGTT
>CALMZN010000075.1 GCA_937870675.1 uncultured bacterium | reverse complement strand
TACATTTACGCGGAAGGCTTCTCTGGGATTTTTTTCGGCTAAAGAAACATGTTTTAAGGCTGCTGCATGAAATACGACATCAAATTCCTTCATCATTCGTGAGATGACTTGAGTATCGGTAATATCACCGAGCTTGAATTTCACACTTGAAGGTCCGATTTCTATCTCTGCATCTTTCACCAAATTCTCATCGCGATTTATTGAAGTAATATTTTTAATATGCTATCTTTTATCTGAAAGAAGGTCTCCCGCCCCTTTCATGGAAAGGGGCGAGTTCTCGGCCTTCTTTTACTTTTGGGCTCGCCTACCTTGCCCCTGACCTCTACCCCTACCAATCCCCATTCTTCTGGGACGATCTGCGGATTTTTCTTCAACACCGCAATTGCCCATACCACGCCCAGTTTTAGGGCCCTTTCCCTCGGGTCCAGTACCATCTCTATTCGGCATATCAAACACCCCCCTTCTTTTTTAATTATTATATATTATGAGTATATACCCATAACTATATTTTTGTCAAATAACGCAGGAAATCTACTTTAAAATAGCAAAACCCCCTAATAAGATTAGGGAGTCTTTGAGTGGGATGCCACAGTAGAGCGCCTTAAAAACAACTTATGCTGAAATTTAGAGGATATTATTTAACTATTTTATTCAAAATATAAACCAAAACCGTTATTACTATACTAAATAGAAGTGCCCACCAAAAATTTACCACACTAAACCCTGGAACAATAGCCGATACCAAGAGTATCAATAATGCATTGATTACAAAGGTAAAAAGACCCAGTGTCAAAATATTTATTGGTAGAGTCAAAAACAATAATATTGGCTTGATAACGGCATTCACAACACCCAAAACTAAAGCTGTTATAAAGGCGGCCCAAAAACCACCAACCGAAACTCCGGGCAAAATATAGGCAGTCCCTAATACCCCTAAAGTCAAAATTATCCAATTTATTAAAAGGTTCATAATGTTTTTATTTTAATAATTATGTTATTTCTATATACTATAGTATACCATGAACCTGCTATTATAACTATTTAAATTGGTTTTATACTAGATGTAATTATTTTTTGACAGTTTGGCAAAAAACTGTCATATGACCTCAAAGACCCTTTTAATATGCTATATCTCTACAATACAAAAACTCCTCAACAGCGTGAGAAGTTTTTATGGGGTGCCTAGAGAGAATCGAACTCTCATTAGCGGGACCACAACCCGCTGTGTTAACCGTTACACCATAGGCACCATAAATAATAATTTTCAAAACTAGCCGAGTGTTCAAAGACCATGAACGAAGTCGCGTCAGACGCGACGAGTCGAATGGTGCTCCCAGTAGGAATCGAACCTACATCGACGGCTTAGAAGGCCGCTGTTCTATCCGTTGAACTATAGGAGCCAAAAAGCAACAAATGCTTATTTTTTCAAATAAACATCGGCAATTATAACAGCAAAGTACCAAAAGGTCAATGGTAAAACTTGCCAAAATGTGCTAAAGTTTAAGTAATAAAATAGTGGAAAATATATGGACAAACAATTCAAAGTTTACTTGGGTGCTGATCATGCCGGCTTTCGACTAAAAACAGCCCTTAAAAAATACCTAGACGAGCAGGGCTTCAAATACCAAGATTTTGGAGCCACCCAGCTAAAATCTGACGATGACTACCCTGACTATGCCAAAAAAGTAGCCACAGCTGTGGCTACTAGCAAAAATAATTTTGGTATCTTAATTTGCGGCTCTGGTCAAGGCATGCAAATCGCTGCCAATCGCCATAAAAAAATCCGCGCTACTTTGGGCTACGACCCACAAGCCGCCATTGTAGCTCGCCAAGACAATGACAGTAATGTACTCTGCTTGGCCGGCCGCTTTTTAAGCACAACCCAGGCACTAAATATTGTTGACCAATTTTTAAAAACTCCATTTTCCGGAGAAGAAAGACATGCTAGAAGAATAAAAAAACTAAGCTAATGAAAATAGTCCCATCCGTATTGGCCAAAAATAAAAAAAGTTTTTTACAGGAATGGCGCAAGGTCGCTCCCTTTTTTGATTATGCGCAAGTTGATATCATGGATGGAAAATTTGTCAAAAACAAAAGTAATATTAAGCCCCATGACATAAAGAAAATTACTGCCCAGCATAATTTGGAAATACATTTGATGGTCAAGGAGGTGGCTAAATATATTGTTCTTTGGGAAAAACTAAACAACGTCAAAAAAATAATCTGGCATTATGAAGCCCTGCCAGATCCAAATTCCATTATCTGTCTCAATGACTATCTAAAAAAGAAAAAAATAAAAACCGGACTAGCCATCAATCCTGAGACCCCTCTTAACAAAGTAGATAAGGTTGCCAAATATTTTGACACCATCCAAATCATGGGCGTCAATCCCGGAGCTCAAGGAAGAAAATTTCACGCCAATAGCTTGGCTAGGATAAAAAAATTAAGAAAAAAATACACCAAAATAAAAATAGCCATTGATGGCGGAATGGATGAAAAAAACTTTCAAAAAATAAAAAAGGCCGGAGCTGATATAGTCATCTTAGGACACTATTTGCAGGAATCAAAAAATATCAAAAAATCACTAAACAACTTAAAATAAAAAAAGCCCCTAGAGAATAGGGGTTTTTTCTTGATTATTACTTACTTCTGCAGTGGGCGGTATCTCTGGCAAAACTTCTGGTAATTTTATTTCTACTGTTGGAGGATTAAACACTTTTGTGGCCACTGGCTTCTCCTCTACCACTGATTTTTCTGGAAAATCCAGTGACTCAGTGGCTTCCAAAACCATATTATCTGGCCTTTGACGCCTCTGCTTCATAAACAACAAAACAATACCTATCAAAACTAGAAACAAAAATGTAGCACCAATAATATAATAAACTGTCCAATTTTTTTCAGTTGCAATATCGCTAGTGACATTGACTTGCTGGCCAATACCCACTGGTGGCAGATTACTATCTATATTGGCCACCAAAAATGTCAGAGGAGCTGATTGAACCAATAGCTTGCCGTTTTTATCATTGCTAGCGATATAAACTTGATGCACACCCTCAGTCAGTGGATCAGCAATGTTGTAAGACCAATTGCCATTGATGTCTGTTTTGGTTGTAGCCAAAAACGGTATATCGCTATATATAAATATATTTATCCAAGTACTTGGAGTGGCTTGACCGCTAAGTGTCATACCGCCATCAGCCGAATTAGTTTCAGTTACTTGCCAGCTACCATCCGCCAAAAGAGTGCTGGTTTTGGGCTCTTCCAGAGATAATTTAGACAATATAACTTGATCAAGAGCTGTCCTTTCTTTGTCCAGCTTACCTACGCCCAAAGGATTATAATTATTAAATATCTCCTGCCCATCAATAAAGCCATCCGCGTCTGTGTCGGCTTTATTTGAATCTGTGCCATAATAACTCTCCAAATCATCAGGCAACATGTCGCTGTCTTTGTCACCCATCAAGGCAGCCGGTGAGCTGACTAACAAATTTTCTGAAAGATCTAAAACATTTTTATTTTTTATTTTTAAAACCGCGATATATTTATCACTAGCTATCAACGACAAGCTAGAGCTCGCCAAATTGACTAGCGCTAATTTATTATTTAAAGAGTTCAAAGTAAGTCCCTCACTATCCAAGCCGTCGATAACTGCCGAATATTCATTTTTTTGTTCGGTCAGATAAGCCAAACGAGCGATGTATTTATCGGATACGACTTGCCGGCAGGCGCTAGTAGCGCTAATGTTGCATTGCAAATCAGCACTATATTTTTTGTACAAATAATCGCGACATTTTATATTGTCACTAATTTTTTGGTCTAGACAAACATTGTTTTCATTAGCAAAAATATATTTTTCGCATTCTGAACCATCAAAAATATTTTTTTCAAGACAAATTTTTGGAAAAGAACTGCTGAGCTCGGCCTGATATCTCTGACACAAAGCCAGATCACTTACACCAGAAAGCTGACAATCCGTGCCAATCTTGGTGTTGGGCGTCAAGTCACTTGCTAGGCTATTAGTGCTAGTTGGTGTGGTAGTTGCCTGAACACTTCCATTTTCAAGATCTACTGGTGTTGAAGTGGCTTGTTCATCGTTTTTAAGATTATAAATCGTGATTAAATGTTTGGTACTACCGACTTTTTGTTGCTCAATTTTAGATTCAACATAAACCAAATAATTACCATTGGGCAGGATAGCCGTATCCCAAACTGCCATAAAAATGACTCCTGACTCACTATAAGAAAAAATATTGATGCCCTTGACGCGCAAGGCCTCAATATGATTTATACTATCTTCAATAACAAAATCTAGATTAGAAATACTGGCACTAGCTTCAGCTCGCAAGCTAACTTGCCCAGAAACATTGCTTGGTAAATTTACCAAATTAATAAATAAATCCTCTGGCCTAATCTGATTTGGGATATCCAAATCATAATCAAAAGATTTGGTCAGCGACAGATTGCTATCTGGGACAGCGACTGATATTAATAATTTGTATGAGCCATTAACAAATGTCTCGTCTAGCTCAATATTTTTTACCCAATTATAGCCATCGGTTTTGTCAATAGATAAAGACCTCGTGCTAATAGCCGCATTATCCGTATTGATAAATTCAATGGTAGCTTTGTCTGCCGAAAAATTTGTTAAAAAATTAACCAAAATATCTCCACTAACAATCTTAGTGTTGTTTTCCGGAGCGACTATTTCCAAATCTAGCGCCAAAACTTGAGTACTAGTAGAAACAATATCAACAACATCACTGATAATCGTGGTTGTGGCGGTCTCAAGGTCAAGTAGCACCACGCTATCAACATCAGGGTCAGCAAGGGGTTCAACATTTACCGCTGAATCAGCCAATGCTCCTGGGACATTATTTGCTACCAAGCTATTATATTCTTCTAAAGAAATGACTTTTACCCAAATCGGCGCTGATTCTTCCTGACCGACTATTTGTCCTTGCTCATCGATAATGCTGGCTCGGGCACTAAGGTTATAAATACCAACCGGCCATTGAGCTGTATCCCAAGACGATAGGCCGTTATAAATATTTTCGCTATTCTTTTGTGTTTCAAAATTAACTGCAAAATTTTCATCAACATCAGACAAAATAAAATACGCTGAACCAATTTTTTTATTTTTTAATTCCAATTTAGCGCTTAAGTCAATGTTTTGACCAACTACCAAGGTCAAGCCACTAGATGGCTCCAGCCAAGAGGCCTGCAAATCATAAAATTTTATTGGTTCTGCTTGAGAAACTACAAAAATCAAACTTTGAGCCAAGAGCACAAAGGTCAAGAAAAAAAAGATAAAATGATGTTGCAATTTCTCCAAAAACATAGTATGTATTGTTATTTATTATAACACAATATTCCGCATAAAATCAAAAAACCCATCTCGTCGTCATTGCGAGCCCGCGTCTGACGCGGGCTCGCAATGACGGGTAATTCTGAGTGTTTTTAAAAAAATATTTTATTGGCAAGGACAAACCGCATTATTACTGTTGGCATCAGCACAACTAAGGGTGCCAACCTGATAAGTGCAAGTATCGGAAGTAGTCCAACTGGGTGATTGTGTGCTAGTACCCGCACTACACCCTGACAGACAAGTATAAGAAGCGCTACCAGCATCTCCAATCAGGCATAAATTATCAGCTTCATGACTAAGACTAACACAGGTCAAATTATTAGCCGCGCAAATAACATCGCAACTAGCACTTGATTCACCGCCACTATACCAACAATAACCACCGCCATAAGCATCACAAGTAGCGCGTAGCTGTGGTTGCTTATAGAACTCGCTTACATCATAAGAGCAGGAACCAATAATAATATTATCATTAGCATCTTTTTTTATATAATAACCCGTGTCGCTATCAACTAATTTGTCTGGGTCAATCGGCAAACTAGCCATATTTTTTGTAAAAAAACTGGGGTCATCAATTTGCAAACAGTATTCTGTGCTAGTATCACAAGTCAGTGAAGCTCCTGATTGGGTATTGCAGATTACTTTTTTTTCAGTGGTCACTTCCCCTAAAATCGGCAAAGCGCCTTTGTGACTATGAGCATAATCAGTAAAAGCCGCACTCAAAACCATGACAGCTTCACGCCTTTTGGCATCTTTGGTCTCGCCCATTCTAACCACTGGGTCTATCCAGATGGTGACTGCCACTCCCAGTACTAAAATCACAGAAACAATAATTATCAATTCCACCATGGTAAAGCCAAAGCTATAATTATTTTTTTTATTATTTGAATTCATATATTAATTTGGTAATATCTCGCACCTTCATCGACCGCTTCACCAAAGCCAAACCTTGGAGTTGCGGGGTGCTGGCCACATATTCTGGCTTTTGCTCTTGATAAAAAATACCATAAGGAATTTTATCACCCCAGATCATGCTCTGCTCAAGAGCTTGCTGAAAATTGTTCTTACTAAAATCTTTTTTTTCATCTAGATTGTATAATTTATCAAAAAACCACTTAAAGGTATTTATTTTGTTAAAAGTGACGCAGGGCTGAAAAACATCCACCAAAGAAAAACCTTGATGTAAAATAGCGGCTTTAAAAATATTTTTTAAGTGTTCTGCTTGACCAGAAAATCCACGAGCCACAAAACTAGCGCCCTGTGCTAAGGACAAAGCAATGGGATTGACTGCTGTGTCTAGTGTGCCTTCAGGAGTTGATTTGCTTTTGAAACCCCGATCTGAAGTCGGCGCGGTCTGCCCAGTGGTCAGGCCATAGACCTTATTATCATGCACTACATAGGTGACGTTGACATTGCCTCTGACGGCATGCAAAAAATGTCCCAAGCCCTCGCCATAACCATCACCATCACCACCCATAGCAATCACGGTCAAATCCTTGTTGGCTAGCTTGGCGCCAATAGCCGTAGGCAGTGCCCGACCATGCAAAGAATGCCAAGCATAGGTCTTGATGAAATTAGTATCATTGCCAGAGCAACCAACTCCATAGACAATCAAAACTTTGTGCGGATCAAGGTTGAGCTCAGCTAGGGCCTGACGCATGGCAATCCAAATAGCATGATTGCCACAACCTGGACACCAAGTGGGTTTTTGCTTTGTTAAAAAATCTTTGTCAGTCAACATATTTTTGTCTGTCATCCCGGACTTCCTGCCTGCCGGCAGGCAGGGATCCGGGATCTAGATTATTTATTTAAATAACTTAGTTAGATTCCCGCCTGCGCCCGCTTCGCCACGAGGCGAGCGGGAATGACTAGAGGGGGGTGTTATAATTTGCTTAACGCTTTTATTATTTCTTCCCTAAAAAATGGACGGCCATCGTATTTTAATAATTTATTTTTTATGATAATCCCTGTTTCTTGAGCAATGAGCTGACCGAGTTGCGCATTACTATTATTTTCAATTAACAATATCTGTTTGGAATGACACAACACGTTGCTTACAAAATTTGTAGCCAAAGGCCAAACATACTGTAGTTGTAATATTTTTATATTAGACTGCTGTTTTTTTGACAGCAGAAGATAAGCATCAAGCACTGGGCCTTTGGTAGAGCCCCAGACCACTACAGTTTTTTTGGCTTTGGGGTTGCCATAAATAATTGGCTCGGGCATTACTTTAGCAAAACTCTGTAATTTAGCCGCGCGCTTATCTACCTGTTGCTGACGATTCTGAGCACTTTCACTGGAGTAGCCACCACTGTCGTGCTCATCGCTATTGGCTATAAACAAACCATTTTTCATGCCTGGCAAGGCGCGAGCGGAAATACCATCCGCCGTCAACTTATAGCGCTCGAATTTGCTTAATTTATTTAACTGCTCCTGACTCAACAATTTTCCTCGTTTTATTTTCAAGCCCTGGGTGCTAAATTCTGGCACCGTGCTTAAGCCCTCGGACAAAAATTTGTCCAACAAAATTATCACTGGTGTCTGATATATTTCTGCCAAGTTCAGGGCCTCAGCTCCCATACAAAAAGCTTCGCTGGTGTCGCCCGGAGCCATGATAATCCTTGGAAAATCTCCCGGAGCCGCGTGCAACATAAATTGCAAATCACCTTGCTCAGTCCAAGTGGGCAGGCCCGTAGCTGGACCCGGCCGCTGAGAATCAACAATGACTAGTGGCGTCTCGGTAATACCAGCCAGACCCAAGGCCTCGGTCATCAAAGCAAAACCACCACCCGAAGTAGCTGTCATAGCGCGAGCACCGACATGAGCCGCGCCCAAGCACATATTAATGACTGATATTTCATCTTCAGCGTGCTTGAATACAATACCGACTTTTTCGGCGATACCAGCTATATACTGCAAAATAGAAGAAGAGGGTGTCATGGGGTAGCCAGCATAAAAATTCAAACCATTAGCCACTGCCCCTAGCGCCAAAGCTTCATTGGCGGCAATTAAAATATTATTATTTTTTTGCTTTGGTGGCAGAAAGCACTTAAATTTTTCTTGATAAACTTTTTTGGCTTCCTGGTAGCCCAAGAGCAGGGCTTGCAAATTATTTTTTGTCACCTCTCTCCCCTTAGGGCCAAAAGTTTCTCTGACTACTTGGTCGGCAAAATTCCTCGGTTGCTCCAACACAGCCAAAGTAGCCCCCAAAGCAACTACATTGCGCATCAATTCACTTCCGGCTTGCTTGGCCAGTGTGGTCAAGCCCAGTGGTAAAAAATTTATACCCTCAATAGCACGGATATTGCTTATTTTATCTTTATCGTATATGACCATTGATCCAACAGTTAGCTCCGCGCGGTGCAAATCAATGGTCTCTTTGTTTAGAGCCACCAGAATATCCACGCCCTTGGTGACACTGTTGACCTCCAAGTCATCAACCATCACTTGATAAGTATTGTGACCACCGCGAATCAAGGATGGATACTCAGTATAGTCAAAGGTCTCATAGCCGGTCTTCATAAATATTTTGGCCAGCATCATGCCGGCCGATTTTATGCCAAAACCAGCTTCACCACCTATTTTCCAACTTAAATTTTGCTTAGCTTGCATAAAATAATACATTTTTAATGTTTATATTATATCAGAAATCCAAATTATTATCTAATAAAAAAATAAGCTCCACAGGGGTGAAGATTATTTTTTATCAAGCTTAGCTTGATTTTATTTTTAAGGTAGGCCTCTGATTTTAATGCATTTATTTTTATATTAATAATTATTTATTTTTTAGCAATAAAGAGCGAAACTAGCCCAACTAAAGAGCAATAAAATATAAAAAGGTTGCATATTTTGTTTTTATTTTAATTTACCCTGTTAAATAATTTATTATCATGTTATCCAACTTGTAATTAAGACAAAGTAGCTTAACGTGGTCAGGGTCAGTACTGACCAATTCTCATGACTTTGCGCCTCAGGATTATCGTGATCAACATACATTCTCCACGACTTCATCTGACAATTTTGTTTTTGTGCTTCCATGTTTTTGTTTTTTTACCCTGTTAAATAATTTTTAAACTTTGTTTAAAAATTAAATTTATATCAGGTGGCTAATTAGATTATATTAATTTTCCGATGAACAAATATTTATACCATTACCCTGTTAAATAAATTTATTTAACCGGGTAAATGATTAATATATATTAAAATTAAACCCTTTGACTAAGCATAAAAATCAAGGTAGCGCTACCAACTGCGCACAAAATTACAATGGCCCAATAGTCACTAGATCGCAATTTGGCGTCTCCGGGACGGACTATTAGACGAAAAGATTTAACTTGAGTGCTCATAAATTATTTAATAAAAAATGGCCTACGCCCTATATATGGGGCGGAAGCCAATTCAAACTTACCTATATATATTAGCACAAAAAAATGCTTTTGTCAATCTTTTCCGATAATGTGCACACACATATTGCACCTTCTGCTAATCTAGGGGTATATGTCATACACTTCTATTTTAGCAGAAGTGTTGCACTTACTTGTTGAACCTAGCCCCCGCAACACCCTATTAACCAACTCCCGTTCCACGTCAAAAGCATTGGCATGCTGGCAAACACCCAAATATGAAGATAAGTTTTTATGATTAACTAGGTACAGTGCTCTTTTCTTGGTCTTGGTTCTTAGTATCCTGTATTTGGGAAAATGCACATAGCCCAAATAATCAACACCACTTGCCAGCGTACTTAAAGATATTTTATTAGGATGAATTTGTAGCTCAAGTTTTTTCCCCAAAAACTCATGAACTGACTTAATAATATTTGCTAACTCTTGTTTATCATCAGACAAAAATGCGAAATCATCAGCGTATCTGATATAGTATCTTTGCTTTAATTCGTGTTTTACAAATTGATCAAACTCATTCATATAAACATTAACGAATAATTGCGATGTTAAATTGCCCAGAGGCAATCCTTTGTTTGGTGCTACTTCAAAACTATCTATTACTCTGTTTAGTAGCCATAAAATATTTCTATCTGGTATATATTCGGCTAAAATACTTTTTAATATATCGTGGTCAATGCTGGCAAAGAACTTACGTATATCGCACTTTAAGACCCAACAAGTTTTAGTATTATTTTTACTCACCTGATAACTCATACTTCTAAATCTATTGATAGCCTTATGCGTGCCTTTGTTGTTTCTACATGAATATGAATCAGCAATAAATGTCCTATTAAAAAATGGATAGAGTTGTCTGTAAATTGCATGGTGCAGTAACCTATCACGCACGCTGGCTTTATGAATATCCCTGGGCTTGGGATCGGAAATTTTAAAAGCTTTGTAACCAGAATGTCGGTAGGTAAAATTAATTAGCTCATTATGCAAGGCAATAACATTGGTCATTAAATTGTGCTCAAACTCTTGGACATCCTGACGCTGTCGTTTACCGCATAAAAACTCTTGCCAAGCTTCAAGCAGGTTTTCCAAAGAGATGATATAATGGTAACCATGAGTGAATTGAATTTTTCCCATAGCACTAATTCTACCCCCCCCCCGACTTTTACCACTACTACAAAAGATGAAAGAGGTATATTTGCTTTGGTATGAGTATCACAAAACCTTACCGAAAACACATCGCTATACTTTAGGTCAAAAAATAGATAATTTATTTACGGATGCCATAGAAGCCATAACTGCGGCCAGTTTTTTAACTAAATGCGAAAAATTACCTTATATCAAAAGAGCTACACAAAAAATCGATACATTAAAAGTATTTTTACTTATACTTTGGGAAACCAAGTCTTTAGACAATAAAAAATATATTGTCCTATCTACAAAAATAGACGAAATAGGCAAAATGCTTGGTGGCTGGAATGGACAGTTAATAAAACAAAACTCCCCAAACAAATAGTCGGGGGAGAAATAAAGAGAGTTGCGGAGATCGCAGCGGGATTGTTGTCGTTGAAGTTGTTGTCGAGCCAGTTGTAGTTCCAGTTCCAGCTGCTGTCGTTCCAGTAGAGATAGCGCACGTAGAGGTCGCCGTTCGAGTTGCGGTTTCGTACAAAATGCCTTCTATATCACTGCTCGTTGAATACTCTTCGAGCTGTATTTTATTTGGCATATTTACCCCGTTAGATTCGCATAGCGATTATCTAACAGGGTGAAATGCACCAGCACTTTGCACCAAGTATCTTTATTTTTTAAGTTCACATATATCACGCTACCTTAAACCTTGATCTAAGATACTCTGGATTATATGGATACTGGATTTGGCAGCAGAAAACCTTGGTCATCCGCATATTCGCCAAATCCATACTAATTTTAACATAAAAAAAGAAGCCCTGCACACGCACGGATGCGCACACAGGGCTTCGGGGGGCAGTCCAGAGGGCCTAAGGTCTAAGGATCAAGGGAGATCACAATCCTCAAAGTCCAAAGGACTTAGATACTTACGCGGAGATCGCAGCGGGACGGTCGTCGTGGAAGCCGTAGGCGAGCCAGCTGTAGCGCCAGCCCCAGCTGCAGTCGTACCAGTAGAGATAGCGCACGCAGAGGTCGCCGTCCGAGTCGCGGTAGACCGTGCCCCAGAAGAACACGAGCTTCCCCTTCCACTCCTCGGGAATGAGGGTGGAGTTGGCGAGCAGGTAGTCCAGAACGCAAGCGTTCAGGACCGACTGGTTGGCAAGCTCCTTGCGAAGCTTGTTGCCGACGATCGACTTGCCCGGTCGCTGATCCTTGGACAGATAGAGTTTGACCCTGGTGTGGTTCCACTCCAACTGTCCGCCCTGCTTGTGCTCTTCCACCTTCCAGCCGTTGGGCAGACAGGGGTTTTCATCGCAGTTGATGAGATGCTGAGGCAGGGTGATCTTGGCCTGCCCCCGCGTGAAGAGCAGGAGCATTCCGAGTTCGGGGTGCGAACGCAACTTGGTGATGTCATCGGGGGTGAAACCCTTGGCTTCCAGAGCGTCACCGAGCTGGTTCATCTGGCCGATGGAAAACAGGGTAGACATCGTCCACTCCTTCGTTTTTGGACTCGTTCATTTCTGAACTTGTCCGGATCACGCGCCATTGACCACCGGTATTGGCAGTCATAGCCAGAAAAGGCCTATTTTTTAAGCCACTTTTAGCTATGACTACATTGTTTCGCAAGTATTTTAAGGTACTTTAATGATAACAATTAATTATACACCTTTTAATAGATTCTGTCAAGGCCACGTTATGGTCCAACCAAAGAATGGCTTTTTTCATATTTTATGCTAAGATATAAAGTACCCAAACAAATAAACTATCATATATATGCGTATAGAAATAGACCGCGAAGCTTGTATTAGTGTGGCCTCTTGTGTGGCCATCGCGCCAAATACTTTTGAATTGGATGATAAGGGCATTGCTGTAATCAAAAATCTAAAAGGCGAAGATGAAAAAATCATCTTGCAAGCCGCCCAAAGTTGCCCAGTAAACGCCATCATTATCTATGATGATGCTGGCCAACAGATTCATCCGCCAAAAAAATAATGCTTCTCCAAAAATTTTCCCGCCTCGACGAGCCAAGCCATCCTCGCTTCGTTCGGCTAAGTGGATTCGTCTTGGCGAGGCGGGTAAAGTATTGGTGCTCTAATATCCTAGCACCTAATTTTGCAATAAAAATATTATTCATTAAATTTCTAAGCGGATGAAAAAAAACATATATTTAGATCATGCGGCCACCACACCTACTGATATCAAGGTGGTCAAGGCCATGGAGCCATACTGGACTCGCGAATTTGGCAATCCTTCAGCTTTGTACTCTTTGGGACAAAAGGCCAAACACGCCCTAGATGATTCTCGCCAGATTGTAGCCAAAATATTTAACTGCCAACCAGAAGAAATAATTTTTACTGGCGGTGGCACAGAAAGTATTAACCTAGCTATCAAAGGTGTTGTTTTGGCTAGTAACCTAAAACCAGCCCACATCATCACTTCCAATTTCGAGCACCATGCTGTCTTGAATGCCGCTCAAACTTTAAAAAACCAAGGACACGAAGTGTCATTGGTACCAGTGGATGCTGAGGGTCTGATCATGGTGGACAAACTCTGGTCCGCTATCAAAAAAAATACTGTTTTGATCAGCATCATGACCGCCAACAATGAAGTGGGCACTATCCAACCAATTCAAGAAATCGGCGCAAAATTAAAAAAGATTAACCAAGAAAGAAAAGCCAAAAAATTGCCGGCTATCTATCTACACACTGACGCTTGCCAAGCGGCTGGAGCTTTGGACCTCAATGTAGAGAAATTACACATTGATTTGATGACCATCAATGGCAGTAAAATATATGGACCAAAAGGAGTCGGTGTTCTTTATATAAAAAGAGGCACTGTACTCCAAGCCCTGATTGACGGTGGCGGACAAGAAAAAAACTGGCGCTCAGGCACGGAAAATGTACCCGGTATAGTGGGCTTGGCCACGGCTTTAAAAATTGCTGACAGCAAAAAAGAAAGTGAAAACAAAAGATTAACTATTTTAAGAGATTGGCTGATAAAAAAAATACTGACTACCATACCAAAAACACTGCTCAATGGTCACGCTCAAAAACGCTTGCCCAACAATATTAATATTTCTATTCTAGACATTGAGGGTGAGGCCCTGCTTCTCTATTTAGACGCTATTGGTATTCAGGCCTCTACTGGCTCGGCCTGCACCGCCCAAGACCTAGAACCATCGCATGTGATCAGGGCTTTGGGTAGACCCTATGAAGCGGCTCATGGCTCACTGCGCCTGACTTTGGGACGCTCCACCACTAAAAATGATTTAATTTACCTGACCAAAAAACTACCCAGCATAGTAAAAAAATTGCGCCAGACATCGCCGGTCAGTGTCAATATGGACACCTTACATTCTTCTATAAAAAAATATCCCCGAGAAATTACTTCCGCCTAAGGCGGATTCGCCTCCCCTCAGAGCCGATGCTAGGGGGTCAAGGGCGGACGATACTTGCAACTTTTAACTTGTAACTTTTAACTAAAACAATATGCTTACATATAAAAAACCAAAAAAGAAAAAAACACCTGCTAAAAAAAGCTTGGCCACGCAAGTAGACATTGTGCCAAAAAAAGGAGAAGAATCTTGGCTTTATTCTGATATAGTCAAAGAACATTTTTTCACACCCAAAAATCTAGTCATGGATGCTTCAAAAGTCAAAGATTATGACGGCTTGGGTATGGTTGGCTCGCCAGCTTGTGGCGACATGATGAAGGTCTGGGTCTGGATAGACAAAAAAAATGATAAAATAAAAAAAATGCAGTGGCAGACATTTGGTTGTGCTTCGGCCATTGGCGCTACCTCTATGCTTTCGGTCATGGTGTCTGAAAATGGTGGTATGCCTATTGAGCAAGCGCTCAAAATAAGGCCACAAGACATCACTTCTCGGCTAGGGGGCTTGCCCACCAGAAAAATTCACTGCTCGGTCTTGGGTGACAAGGCTTTACGTAGCGCTCTTAATAATTATTTCCTAAAAAGTAAGCAAAAAAACCGTATTGTCGAAGAACATGCTAGGATGATTGATAAAATTGCTCAAGTGACGGATCATGATATAGAAGAGGCCGTCCTAGAAGGCGCTATCACTCTGGAGGCAATCCAGAAAAAAACCAAAGCCGGTGTCGGCAATCCCGAAGTCATGCCAGAAGTAGAACAATTGATAAAATTTTATCGCGAAAAATATTTCGGCTAGCTGTCACCCTGAATTTATTTCAGGATCTCTAGGTCGCTTTGGATTATTGGAGATGCTGCCTGCCGGCAGGCAGGAAACAAGTTCAGCATGACAAAATTAATTTTACAACTATGAAACAATTTATAACCCCTGACTTACCATATGCTTACAATGCTTTGGAGCCATATATTGATGAAACTACCATGCGTGTGCACCACGATAAACATCACACGGCCTATACTACCAACCTAAACAAGGCCCTAGAAAAATATCCGGAATGGTATGAAAAAAGCGTTGAAGAAATTTTAAAATCACTGGACCAAGTACCAGAGGATGTGCGCTTGTTGGTCAAAAACCATGCCGGCGGACACCTGCATCACAATATTTTATGGGAAACACTGACTCCAAAGCATGGCCAAAAACCAGAAGGCGAATTACTGCAAGCCATAAATGAATCTTTCGAAAGTTTTGACAATTTTAAAGAGGGCTTTACTAAAATGGCTATGTCAGTATTTGGCTCTGGCTGGGCTTGGCTGTCACTAGATAAGGGCAAGCTAATCATTGACAAAACCGCCAATCAAGACAGCCCATATTCCACCGGCTACACTCCTCTGTTTGGTTTTGATGTTTGGGAACACGCCTACTATCTCAAATACCAAAATCGTCGCGCTGAATATTTAGAAAATATTTGGTCAATTATCAATTGGAACAAAATTAGCGAACAATACAAAAAATTTAAATAATTAACTAACATAAATTTAACAGGGTAAAAAATAACTATAACTATATATGCCCAAAATCACCCTCACATCCTACGGAGCAGCCGGTGAAGTGACCGGCTCCTGCCACTTGCTCCAAGTGGATGGTTTTCGCTTGCTGATTGACTGCGGACTATATCAGGGTAATGATGACAATTATTTCAAAAACTGGACGGAGTTTGGTTTTTTAGCCAAAAACATTGATGCTGTAATCTTAACTCACACTCATTTGGATCACTGTGGTCGCCTACCAAAGCTAGTCAAAGAGGGCTTTGGTGGAAAAATATACACTACTCCACCAACTACCAAGCTGGTAGACATTGTCTTGAGCGACAACTTGAAAATAATGGCGGAAAAAATTACGCACAGCAAATATCAGCCACTATACACTCTTACGGACTTACAAAATACTGTCAAAAAATTATTGCCCGTTGAGTATGACCAGAATTTTAAAATAAATGAAAACATTTCTTTCACTCTGCACCAAGCTGGACATATTTTGGGCGCCGCCATAATCAAACTAAATGTTGCTGGCAAAACCATTATTTTTACTGGCGACATTGGCGCGGAAAATATGCCTCTAGTCAAAAATATTGAATATTTTGATCAAGCTGATTATGTGGTCATGGAAAGCACCTATGGCGATCGCCGGCACCAACATGTCAAAGACCGTAATGCAGTGCTCATCCAAGCCATCCAGAGAATCACCCGCGAAAATTCCACCCTAGTCATGTCAGAGTTTGCGGTAGAACGGGCACAAGATATTTTGAAAGTGCTCAATGACTATTATGAAAAACACTTGGACTTCCGTGTGCCAGTATATTTTGACAGTCCCATGGCTGATGTGGTCACCAAGATCTACAAAAAATATACTAGTTACTTCAATGACCAAGTGCAAGACGATTTAAAATATGACCGTGATATTTTCAGCTTTCCTCATTTACAAATTACTTCCGAGTCCCGCTTTTCCAAAAACATCAACACAGCTATGCCACCAAAAATTATTTTAGCCGGATCGGGCATGGCTGATGGCGGACGCATCATCCACCACTTGGCTCGCTATGCGCCAAATCAAAAAAACTATGTTTTGTTTATGGGCTTTCAGGTACCGGGTACTTTGGGCCATAAATTTATCAATGGCGCTTTTCATTTTGTCTACTATGGCAAAAAAATACAAATTCATTGTAATAGATGGCGAGAAGAGCATAGAAGAGATCCATAAGAACATATTAAAATATTTAGAATAATTACTTGTAAGAAGGATCCACGACATACCTCATTGTATTCTTAAACTGTTTTAGATCCCGAAGGACTTTGGAAAGGTCTTCCTTTTCAATTTCTTTAGGGAGTTTAATAAGCCAAAACTCACCTAAATGAAAACTTTTATAAGCAGTGCTACGAAATCACCATTGGTGTTATGGTGATAAAATGAAAGTAACAACGATTGATTTTGATAACATATCCTCAGAAGATTTATCTAAAAGGCTTTCTGAGTTTCATGGACATCTTGGGCCTTATCTAGTGCTTGGTGCAAAAATGGGCATCTTTGCGAAAAAGACCCTTAGTAGCTCTCCGTTTGAGATTTCTGCCGAGATTACAATGCCCCTAAAGCCACCTTTATCTTGTACAATC
>CALMZN010000074.1 GCA_937870675.1 uncultured bacterium | reverse complement strand
GCGGTGATCTCACCGGCGCCAATGGCACCGCCCTGGATTTAGGTGAAGCTGTGGCCGGTGATATAGTAATGGTCGCTGGTTTCCCAAACATTGATATTGGCGAAACTATTTGCTTGTCAGCCGATCAAGAAGCTCTGCCAGCCATTACTGTGGATGAGCCCACAATATCTTTGGATTTTCTGGTCAATAGTTCTCCTTTTGCTGGGCGTGAAGGAAAATATGTCACCAGCAAGCAACTGCGCGAGCGTTTGGAAAAAGAATTGGAAATTAATGTGGGATTAAAAATTGATTTTTCCAACGATACCTTCAAAGTATATGGCCGTGGCGAATTGCACATTGCTATTTTGATTGAAACTATGCGTCGGGAAGGTTATGAACTGCAGGTATCTCAACCCCAAGTAATTATCAAAGAAAAAGAGGGTAAAAAACTGGAGCCCTTTGAAGAAGTCACTATAGATGTGCCCGAAAGTAGTTCTGGAGTAGTCATGGAAAAAATCGGTAAGCGCAAGGGGATTGTGACTAGTATGAAAAGTCACGGCAGTCAAACGCGCTTGATATTTGAAATGCCGACTAGGGGTTTGCTGGGCTATCGGGGAGAATTTATTATTGATACTCGTGGTGAAGGCATTTTATGCGCGCGAGTCATTGGCTATCGTCCTTATACTGGTGAGATCAAAAAGCGTGATGTCGGCTCTATGGTATCAATGGCTACTGGTAAGGCCTTAGGATTTTCTTTGTATAATCTACAAGACAGAGGCGTGCTTTATATAGGGCCAGGTGTGGAGGTCTACGAAGGTATGGTCATTGGTAATGCCGCCAAAGGCATGGATATGAATGTCAATCCCACCAAGGGCAAGCAATTGACCAATATGCGCAGTAAGGCCTCGGATGAAGCTATTGCCTTGGTGCCACCAAATATTTTGAGCATTGAGAAGGGTTTGGAAATAATTGCTGATGATGAATATTTGGAAGTGACGCCAAAAAGTGTGCGCTTACGCAAGCAGTCCTTGACTGACAATGACCGTCGCAAAGCCAATCGTCAAGCATTAAACAACGAAGAATAAATTTTTAAGAAAACATCCCCCACTATATGCGCGGGGTGTTTTTTTGGGTCTTCACAAGCAGATTTTATGTTGCTATAATAAAAAAATGAATTCAGAAAAAATAATAGTGCCGAATCATATCGGAATTATAATTGACGGCAATCGCCGTTGGGCCAAAGCGCATAATTTACCCACCTTTGAGGGGCATAGGATTGGTTTTGATAAGGTTAAAGAAATTGCTGAATATGCTTTGGAAAAAGGTATAAAAATAATGACTATTTATGCTTTTTCTACTGAAAACTGGAAAAGAAACCAAGACGAAGTAAATTATTTGCTAGGTTTATTTAAAATTTTATTAGAAAAAGAAGTTGATTTTTTATTAAAAAAGGGGATTAGATTGTGCATATTGGGTGGCAGAGTTGATCTATCTGCTGATTTGCAAAAAGCTATTATTAAAGCCGAGGAATTAACTAGTTCAGCTAGTAAAGGTATTTTGAACATTTGTTTTAATTATGGTGGTCGTGAAGAAATTGTCAGAGCCGTAAAAAAAATAGTTGTTGACAAGGTACCAGTGACAGAAATTACCCAAGATTTGCTTAGTAAAAATTTATACACCGCTAATTTGCCTGATCCGGATTTTATTATTAGAACATCAGGCGAACAAAGATTATCTGGCTTTTTGACTTGGCAATCGGTCTACAGCGAATTATATTTTGTCAAAAAAATGTGGCCAGAATTTACTAAAGATGATTTTGATGAAGCTTTGCTGGAGTTTAGTAATCGACAAAGAAGATTTGGTGGTGCTTAGGTCATTTGGCCAGCTAAGAGCTTAAAACTATTCAATAAATGCTCTCTAGACACTATATTAATATTTTTAATTTTGGCTAGGAATGCCCTTGTCAAAATTGTGATTTGTGTTAAAATGAGTTGGTTATTTACTTAAAAACTTGGAAATTATGAACAAATATAGTTATCCACAACAACACAAGGTTATTAGTAAAAATCGGCTCAGGTGGACAGGGGTATTTATAGCTATTATGACTTTAATGGCTGTACTTTTTGTTCTACCCAATGTATCTTTTTTACCCAAAGATCACCTTATAAATAAGGTCAAAATGCACTTGGGCCTTGATTTACAAGGTGGTACCCATCTTGTTTATCAAGCTGATGTTAGCAATGTGCCCAATAGCGATCGTCGTGACCGTGTGGAAGCTCTGCGGGATGTCATTGAAAGACGAGTCAATGCCTATGGTGTTTCTGAGCCATTAGTTCAGACCAATTACAGCGGGGAAAATTATCGCATTATTGTGGAATTGGCTGGTGTCACTGATGTCAATGAAGCTATCAAAATTATTGATAAGACGCCACTATTAGAATTCAAAACTCAAGGCGCTGACACATCGTCAACTGACAATGATGCTATTCGTCTAAAAGCTGAAGAGGTCTTGAAGCGAGCTTTAAAAAATGAAGATTTTGCCAAGCTAGCCAAAGAATTCAGTGAAGATCCGGGCTCAAAAGATGCTGGCGGTGATTTGGGTTGGGTCAAAAAAGATACTTTTGTGCCCGAGTTTGACAAAGCGATTTTTGAGGATTTAAAATCTGGCCAGATTAGTCCGCAATTAGTGGAATCACAGTTTGGCTATCATATTATAAAAAAAATAGAGGAGCGCACTACAGCCGAGGGTGTGTTGGAAGTTCATTCTGCTCATATTTTGTTTGCCAAAAAGAATGCTGATTTGAACAATAATTGGTTGGACACTAGCTTGGGTGGTAAAAACATAAAAAAAGCGCAGTTGCAATTTGATCCCAATACCCAAGACCCCATGGTTTTGCTTGATTTTGACGAAGAAGGCACAAAGGTTTTTGCCTCTCTGACTGAAGCTAATGTCGGCAAACCAATTGGTATATTTTTGGATGGATCATTGCGCTCCAGTCCAGTGGTTCAAGAGCCAATCAAAGATGGTTCAGCTCAAATTTCCGGCAAGTTTACTATTGCTGAAGCCAAGCAGTTGGTCAAGGACTTGAACTTAGGCGCTTTGCCAGTGCCGATTAGCTTGCTTACCCAGCAGACTATTGGACCGACTTTGGGCAAGATTTCTTTGACCCAAAGTTTATTGGCTGGCCTTATTGGTTTTTTAGCGGCCGCTTTGTTTATGTTGCTATTTTATCGTTTGCCTGGCTTTTTGGCTGTTATTGCTTTGGGTATCTACACGACCTTGAGTTTATCAATATTTGAATTAATACCAGTGACTATGACTATGGCTGGTATTGCGGGTTTTATTCTGTCTATTGGTATGGCGGTTGATGCCAATGTTTTGATATTTGAGCGTACCAAAGAGGAGCTTTACAATGGCAAAAATTTAACTACCGCTATTGAGGAGGGCTTTGATAGGGCCTGGCCATCAATCAGGGATTCAAACTTTTCCTCAATTATCACTTGTGTGATTTTGGCTTGGTTTGGCACTTCAATTATCAAGGGTTTTGCTATTACTTTGGGTATTGGTATTTTGGTGTCCATGTTTTCCGCTCTGACCGTCACCCATACCTTTATGCGCTTGATAGTTAACAAAAAATTGGAAAATAAACTCGGCTGGTTTGGTGTAAAATTAGAAAAAACATAAGGTATAAAAAATATGTTTAAAATCATTCAAACAAGAAAAATTTGGTATACTGTTTCTATAACACTTGTTTCTATTTCAATACTTGGCTGGTTTCTTTGGGGGCTAAAGTATGGCTTGGACTTTACTGGCGGAAGTTTGATGGACGTCACTTACTCACAGCAGAGACCTAATGTGGATGAAGTTAAAGCGGTTTTCAATCAAGTGAATATAACTGATGTAATAGTTCAGCCATCCGGAGAAAAAGATTATATTTTCCGTTTTCAAAATATTGACGAAGCTCGCCATCAGGAAATCGTCAAAGCCCTGACCGAAATAAAAGTAGCCAATACTGATAATAATATTTTTTCAGAAAATAAGTTTGAATCAATTGGACCATCTTTAGGCAAAGAACTAAAAACCAAAGCCATTCAGGCGATTATCATTGTTTTAGTTTTTATAGTTTTATATATTGCTTACGCTTTTAGAAAAGTATCCAAACCAGTGGAATCATGGAAATACGGAGTGTCGGCTATCATTGCCTTGGCTCATGATGTCTTGGTAGTGACCGGCATATTTGTTTTCTTAGGCAGATTTGCTGGAGTAGAGGTAGATAGTTTGTTTGTCACAGCTTTGTTGACCTTGTTGGGTTTTTCAGTCCACGACACTATTGTCACTTTTGATCGTATTCGAGAAAATCTTTTCAAGAGCCGCAGTTACGACAATTTTGAAGAGATAATTAATATCAGCATCAACCAAACCATAGTTCGTTCGCTAAATACCTCATTGACCACCTTCTTGGCGCTACTGGCTATACTGCTTTTTGGCGGAGAAAGCACCAGATATTTGGCTCTAGCTTTATTGATTGGCGTGATAGTAGGAACTTATTCATCAATATTTATTGCTTCGCCATTATTATTATTGTTTAATAAAAAACGCTAAAACTAGCCAAAATATTATCATTTTTGTCAACCCCCATTTTTTACTAAATTGGGGCGTAAAAGAATCAATAGCTTGGAATCAGTTGGGCAGGAACTAGGTAGTTAATACCCATATGTGTTCTCTCATTGTTGTAATATACTAAATACTTGTTTAAAGCTTTTTGTATGGCCTCAGAGTTATTTGGCACATAGTCTAAGCATTCTTCCTGCACTGTCCTATTAAATCTTTCCACGTGCGCTTGATCATTACTTTGGCCCACTCTACCATGTCTATGCTTAATTCCCAATCTTAAACATCCATGAGTATACCAAGTAGAGAATTCACTACCATTATCAGTTTGAATCATCTCAAAAGTAAAAGAGGCATAAGTTTGAGCTCTTTTAATAAACTCTACAGAGACTTGAGCTCCTATCCTCTCTACCACCTCAGCATAAGCCCAACGACTATACAGATCAATTAAAGTATAGACGTATATTCTAGAACCATCAGGAGCTATTAGGTGAATAGTATCACATTGTAACAATGCCCCTGAATACAATGCTAATGGTCTAAGAGTATTATCATGAGGTCTTTTCCAAGGACTTCTCTTTTTAGTTAAGTTACACCTATCTAAAGTTCTTTTAACACTGCTTAAGCTTACTTTAACATTGCGATTATTCAAGGCCACGTGGATATGCTCAGCGCACCTTCTTCTACTTATCCTTTCCTGGATAATCTCTATCACCACCTTTCTACTTAAAGCCTTAGAATTAGTCTTTGGCTTAGAACTTAGGGTAGGTATTTCATTAAAAGCATATTTACTAGCTTTGGCCTTCCATTTAACGATTACACTTTGAGAATAGCCTAGATGTCTAGCTACTTGTCTAGTACTCCAACCTTGTTTGACTAGTTTTACTGCTATACCTCTTACTTTAGGTATATTAGGGTTTGTTGTGTATGCCATATGCTTGAATTTACCATTAAAGGTGATTCCAAGCTATTGAACCATAACGTATATTTGACAAAAAACACACTTTCTGATAGAATAAGGCGTTTCTTGTGACCTTTGACAGTGTAGTTTTTTCCTCAACTCCTGAAAGGGGTAGAGATATTAAATAGTCCCGTGTTTCTGTTCGCGTTTTAAGGTTTCTCACACGTACGAAAGGGGTATTTCATGAAGAGAGTTCTGGTAGGTATTTTCCTCTGGCTAGCTTTGCTGGCTGGCCAGGCCTTGGCTCAGCCCGTGGAGTGCGACAATCACTCTCTGCGCATCAACCTGATGCCTGGCGAGGTGGGTCAGACCTTGACCCAGGACAACTTCCGCGGTCTGTCGGCGGACTTCATGGCAATGATCGATTCGGTCAACGCCAACAAGTCCCGTCTCGTGGTCGAGGTCAGCAATGACTCGACCAAGTGGAGGATGTTGCGTCTCATGGCGCAGGATTCTCGCTACAAAGGCGTCGACTTCAAGACCATGAACCTGGTCTTCGACGCGGCGCTCAATGTAGCGCGTAGGCAAGCTGTCGAACAGTTTTTGGTCTGGCTCGGTGTCTCGCCCAACGCGATCATCGAATATCGTCCCATGCGGGACGAGAAAAGGTGTTTCGTCGAGATGCGGTCGGCGCCCTTGTTGGCCTATCAGCAGTTGCGGATCGTCGAGCGTCCCGCTGAGAAATCGGTAGCACCCTTTGTGTTGCCCAAGTTCGTGATGCCGAAGCTTCCCAAGCTTGGCTTGGCTCTGCACGGTGGTGTGACTTCAACTTGGGAAAACGTCGCTCCGATGGCAACTCTGTCCTTGCGGTATAACAACAGCGTGGTGCAGGCCTACGGTTTTCACTCGTTGTTTGTGCCTAGGGAGGAGAAGGCCCTAGGTCAGGATCGCGAGGTCTATGATCAGGGAGTTGGTCTCTTGGTGGGTCAGCAAATCGGTCGACCCTTGTGGCTGATGATCGGCTACGAGCGGCAGGAGATAGTGTTGGATGATCGTGGTGATCAGTCCAGTAAAAATATCTTCTGGTTCCAAGGGGGCGAGCTCGGGCTGATGTGGCTCGACGACAACCACTTTGTGACTTTGACCGGCTTGTATGGTCATCGCAAGGAGTGGCGCTCTGACTGGAGCCAGATACTCGAGACCGATGCGGGTGTCCGCTTGGCTGTGGGCGTCCGTTTTTTTGGAGGTAAGTGAACATGAAGATGCCCACCAAGCTTTCGGTACTGACGATCGCCTTCGCGACGTTCCTGATTTTGTCCGGCTGTTCGGACGAGGTCACTCGTCCGCAGATCGAGCCGGTGTCCTACGTGGAGCCGCTGACCGTAGATGCCACGGCCATGCCCCTGATGGTCGAGGTCGGCGACTACGTTTGTCTGCACGCTGATGGTCGCGGCGGTACCAAGCCCTATCAGGGTTATTACTGGTATCTCAGCGACAACAATGTCGGCGTTGGTGAGGATTTCACATGCCTGATGTCCGAGCAGGGTGTCTTCACCTATCAGGTGGTGCTGATCGACTCTCTGGGCATTACGGCCTGCGACTCGGTCGCTGTCTCGGTCGTGGTTCCGAACACGATCGAGTGGTGTGTGTCGACCAATTTGGTCGTCACCAACAGCAACAGGACGATGACCGAATTGGTGTCGATCGGTCACGACGGTGATTTCCACCTCTGGGCCAAATTCAGATTCGACACCAGTCCGCGCAAGGATGTCCTGCTCTGGTTCACCTACAGCGATGGATCGGTTCGCTATCACACCATTCCGGATATGGTGCCGGAGCGACCGGCCGTGGTACTGGTGGATCTTGGGTTCTGGAAGGTCGAAGCAATGCAGAGCGTCACTCTGCATCTGACTACCGATCCATCCAAATGTGATGGCACGGTTCGTCTGCTGGAGCTCTGTAGCTCGGTCACTTTGCCCAGCAAGGCCGGCTTCGACTATGTTATGGGTTTCGACAAGGAAGGAAACTACACACTTATCGAATAGCTGATAACAACTGTCGGCTTTCGAGGGCCTCGGTCTACTACGGTAGATCGGGGCCTTCTTTTTTTTGGGCCATGCTCTTGACCCGCCGTCGCCCTTCGGGCTTTGGCGGGCGGGACGAAGCAGTAGAATGTTTTTGATAATATGGTCTATCTGGACTTTAAAGTTGGACTAAGCAAAGCTCTTGACAAAGCCCGGTTTTTGCTCTATTATAGTGAGGCATTAAAAAAACGACCCCAAGCATAGCTGATTGAAAAAATAAGAGTTGCTTTCAAGAAAAGGCAGAAATGTCCAAAACCATTTAGGCATTGCTGTTTTTTCTTGAACTCATTAATCAACCTTTACCTTTGAGTTGCAAGGAAAAAGTTGTTTGACAATTGGAAAGTGAGAGCTTTTAGTCAATTCTAAAAGTATATAAATTTTTTGTGTTTTAAAAACACATTTAGCAATAGAGTTAAGTTTCAAAACTTTCTCTGTTTTTTACAGAGAGTTTGATCCTGGCTCAGGGTGAACGCTGGCGGCATGTCTAAGGCATGCAAGTCGAACGTTCTTCGCAAGAAGAGCGTGGCAAACGGGAGAGTAACACATTGGTAATCTACCTTTATCTTGGGCATAACCCGGAGAAATCTGGGACAATTCCCAATAGTCATGGGGGGACACAAGTCATTCCCATGTAAAGATTTATTGGATAAAGAGGAGCCTATGGCCCATCAGCTAGTTGGTAAGGTAATGGCTTACCAAGGCAACGACGGGTAGCAGGTGTGAGAGCATGACCTGCCCCACTGGGACTGAGACACTGCCCAGACTCCTACGGGAGGCTGCAGTCAAGAATCTTCCTCAATGGACGAAAGTCTGAAGGAGCAATGCCGCGTGATCGATGAAGCCCTTCGGGGTGTAAAGATCTTTTATCAGGGACGAATTTGTGACGGTACCTGATGAATAAGTCACTGCTAACTTCGTGCCAGCAGCAGCGGTAATACGAAGGTGGCAAGCGTTACCCGGATTGATTGGGCGTAAAGCGTCCGTAGACTGTTTGAATAGTTCTTGGTTAAATCTAGAGGCTCAACCTCCAGACCGCCAAGAATACTTTCAGACTAGAGACTGGGAGAGGTAAGCGGAATTGCCGGTGTAGTAGTAAAATGCGTTGATATCGGCAAGAACACCAAAAGCGAAGGCAGCTTACTGGAACAGTTCTGACGTTCAGGGACGAAAGCGTGGGTAGCGAATGGGATTAGATACCCCAGTAGTCCACGCCGTAAACGATGGGTACTAAGCATTGGAAGTATCGACCCTTTCAGTGCTGTCTAACTAAGCTAACGCCTTAAGTACCCCGCCTGGGAAGTACGATCGCAAGATTAAAACTCAAAGGAATTGACGGGAGCCCGCACAAGCGGTGGAGCGTGTGGTTTAATTCGATGATAAGCGAGGAACCTTACCAAGGCTTGAAATCCAGCTGCACACCTCTGGAAACAGAGGAGCCTAAGAGGGTGCTGGACAGGTGCTGCATGGTTGTCGTCAGCTCGTGTCGTGAGATGTTGGGTTAAGTCCCTTAACGAGCGCAACCCTCATCCTATGTTAAATTGATCATGGGAGACTGCCCCGGTTTAACGGGGAGGAAGGCGGGGATGACGTCAAATCAGCATGGCTCTTACGCCTTGGGCCACACACGCGCTACAATGGCTAGTACAATGGGTCGCAAAACCGCAAGGTGAAGCCAATCCCACCAAAACTAGCCCCAGTTCGGATTGAGGTCTGCAACTCGACCTCATGAAGTTGGAATCGCTAGTAAACGCCGATCAGCTACGCGGCGTTGAATACGTTCTCGGGCTTTGTACACACCGCCCGTCACACCAAGAGAGTCGGTAGCACCCGAAGACTGACTTCGGTTGGAATAAGGTGAGACCGATGATAGGGGTGAAGTCGTAACAAGGCATCCGTAGCGGAAGCTGTGGATGGATCACCTCCTTTCTAAGGAGTGATAATGGTGACAGCACTCATGCTGTCTCCTAATGTCGCCCTCACATTTATGTGGGGTGAGAATTGACTAAAAGCATCACTTTCCAGTTGTTAAGATAAAAAACCGCAATAAGCGGTTTTTTTGTTGTTTAACAATTAGATAAAACAAAAAACAACCCTAAAAGTTGTATCTGGCCGTATTATTGCGTTTGACGCGATGGAGCGGGTAGCGGGAATCGAACCCGCCTCATCAGTTTGGAAAACTGACATAATAGCCGCTATACTATACCCGCTTACGCTACGCTTCAGCGGGCAAGCCCGCCTTTACGAATACTAGATTACAATGACGAACTTATTCAGACCGCCACATAGGTACTTATTAATCTGGTCGGGGTGAGAGGATTCGAACCTCCGACCTCATGCTCCCAAAGCACGCGCGCTAACCAACTGCGCTACACCCCGATAATTCTTAATGCCCTTCGGCTCACTCCATTCGCTCCCGTTCAGGGCCTGAGGCCCCTCAGGGCCGAATGGCAGGGCACTCGCCTCGTTTTATCACTCTCGATGGTTGAAGCTCCGAATAAAATGAGGAGCTGAAACCACGAGCGAGGAGGAGTAAAACGACGACGAGTCGAGTGGTGCCACGGGGCGGAATTGAACCACCGACACAAGGATTTTCAGTCCTCTGCTCTACCACTGAGCTACCGTGGCTTATTAACAATAAATTTTAAATACTCTTTACCAATGCCAGATTTTAAATATTTTTCTCTTTCTCTGGCTGCTATTCTATTATCAATATTCTCAACGAAAACTATCTTCCATGGCCTGAATTTTTTTGTGGAAAATACCCTACCAAAATTATGATCTTTTAATCTTGTTGTGGGATTTTTTGATAAACCTACATATAGTCGACCATCTTTTTGGCTCTGTATTGCATATACAAAATATTCCATCGCTTTCTTTTCTATCACCTCTGCTCCCTGCCTGCCGGCAGGCAAGTACCACTGAGCTACCGTGGCTAATTAAATATAACTTTTGTTGTCCTTCGACTTCGCTCAGGACACTCGACCTTTCATAGTATTGACTATAGAATGGTCGAAGACCACGAGCGAAGTCGCGTCAGACGCGACGAGTCGAGTGGTGGGCATGGGAGGACTCGAACCTCCGACCCCTACATTATCAGTGTAGTGCTCTAACCAGCTGAGCTACATGCCCTTAAAAAATTAACTTGAACTAATTATAACAGAAAGATGATACCAAAAAAACCCTAATTTGGCAAGGGTAAAGAAGCGGTGGTTTAATTGACTAAGACATTAATTTCTAGTGAAATAGAAAATTTTTATTTGATAATTCGCTAGTCAAAATAAATGAAATTTATAGAGTTTTTTATTTACAATTGACAATAAATATTATTTACAGCAATATTAGTAATAGAATCTTGATTTAGCAAGTTTGAACCTTACAACCTCAAAAAAATGGGGGGGGTGTTAACATGAGAGTTCCTAAATTGGTAATTGGGCAGTTGAAGTTTCAACTGCCGATTGTTCAAGGTGCTATGGGTGTGCAGGTGTCTAGTTACCCACTACCAGCGGTAGTGACCAATGAAGGGGGCTTGGGTACCATAACCAGCATAGCTTTGGGTGATCATAATTCAGGTCACGATGACTTCCTTCGCGTTTCGCACGAAGAGCTAGAGCGTGAAATCGCTCGCTGTACTGGCCTGGCCAGAAAACCCATGGCTGTTAATGTCATGGGTGCCTTAAGCAATGTGCACGATTTGATTGTCACCGCGGTAAAGAGTGGCGCCAAGATCATTGTCTATGGCGCCGGTGTTCCCCAGGACTTACCAGAAATAGTCCCTGACCCTAGCGTCAACCTCGTGCCGATCATTAGTTCGGCCAAGCTAGCCGACATACTTCTCAGATTGTGGAAAAGGCGTTATGAGCGGGCACCAGACGCCTTCATTGTCGAGGGCCCCTTGGCCGGTGGGCATCTGGGCTTCAGTCAAGAACAGCTTGATAATCCCAAGGAATTTTCTTTGGAGAAAATCCTGCAAGGGGTGTTGGCAGTTGTTCGTCCGTACGAACAGACCCTTGGCCGCAGGATTCCGATCATTGCCGCTGGTGGCATCTACACTGGTGCTGACGCGGCGCGCATGTTGTCTCTTGGAGCAGCTGGAGTACAGCTTGGCACACGTTTTGTAGCTACTCACGAGTGTCCGGTGGCGCCAGAGTTCAAGCAGGCCTATTTGGAAGCCAAAGAGGAGGATGTTGTCATTATCCATTCGCCAGTTGGTCTGCTTGGCCGAGTTCTCAAGAGCAACGGTTTCTTGGCCAAAGTCGCGGCCAAGCAAGTCCAGATGCGGTGTCCTTGTCACTGCATCAAATCTTGTGACATTAAGCGAGCGGGATTTTGCATCCTCAAGGCACTGTTCAACGCCAAGAACGGTAGACTCGAAAATGGTCTCATATTTGTTGGGGCCAATGTTCGTCGCGTGAACAGCATTGTGTCTGTCAAAGAACTAATGGCTGAATTGGTAGAGGGCATCAAACTCTCTCCACTCACTCTGCCGCCCCTAGCTTAGGTGGGCTGCGTGACCAAAAATCGCGCAGCCCTTTCTTTTTGCAAATTATCAACGCAACTTTGTTGAGTTGTTTTTTATTTGACTAAATAATAATAATTTGATATATTGTAGCGTTTTATTCCCAAGAGGGTTATTTGTCCTTACAACAAGGAGGTGGAAAATGAAGTGTCGGAAGTGCCGTGCTGAATTACAGCCAAAAGCGGAAGGTGATGAATTGTCTGGTTTTAAACCATTTTACTACGGAGGTAAGTTGATTTTCGAACGTCCCATAGTAGCCAAGGTAATGAAGTTGGCCTGCGACAATTGTGGCGCCGAGTATGTTCGGAATGAGAGTGGGAGTTGGGAACTTTCTTTCGAGGGATCTGGTGACTTGGTAACTATGATGAAGCAGGTGGCGCAAGATCCCTATGCCTTTGTTCCTAGAGAAGATGGCAACCCCTTGTTTCGGGTCATGGATGAGCCGGAGCATTTTCCAGCCATTCCGGCTGAAGAGCCAGACGAAGAAGAGGAGTAGCTCTTTCGTGGTGGGGGCAGTCGCAACAGAGCGGCTGCCCCCTCTTTTATTGACTAAATGTTTTATTTGGGGCAATATAAAGAGTATTCACCCCGTTAAATAAAATTTAAACAAAGTTTAAATTTTAAATTTGTACTTTGGGTGCAAGAATAAAAACTCCAACCGGGTGAAACAATAGAAATATGCCACAAGCAGTTAATACAAAATCAAATTTATTTAACGGGGTGAAAATTATTATTGCCACCTCATTATATCCACCAGAAATAGACCAGGTGGCTTTTTATTGTAAAAACTTAGCCGAACGCTTGAGTCCAAAAAATCAAGTCACTGTTTTGGCCTATGCTGGATCAGTGGAAAAACCGAGTAAGTTTTATTTGGGCGTAATTAACAAACACTGGCCATTATTTTTTAGATTACTAGCTTATACTTATCGGCTATATTTTTTAGCCAAAGAAGCCGATATTATTTATGCCCAAAATTCCGTGGCCGTCACCTTGCCCGCTATTATTATAAAAAATTTGTTGAAAATTCCAGTAGTTATAAATTTTTCAGAAGATGAGGCCTACAAGCGAGCCACATATTTGGGTATTACTGACAAATCTTTGTCAGAATTTTTGGTAAATAATAAATTAGACAAGCAAACCAAACGCATTAAAAATTTGCAAGCTTGGATTTTGCCACGAGCTACTAAAATAGTAGTTCCTTCTCAAGCCATGCAAAGTTTGGTGGAAAAATTTTATAAAGTATCAAAACAAAAAATAGTAGTAAATTATCCAATAGCTGATGCGCCGATAGTATTACCATTTGATCAGTTAATAAAGAAAAATCAGATTTTAGTATTTGGCCGAGATTTTGATTGGATTGATCAGGGGGAAATGAATGGTTTGGATTTAATTGTATTGGCCGACAAATCATTATCAAAAGCAGAGGTTTCATATTTAATAAACACTTCGGCTCTAATTGTTTATAATGTTCAGACAGAAAATTTTGATAATTTTTTGATTAATTGTGTGGGGCTTGGCAAAAATATTTTAGCTCACGATACCAGCTATACTCAGGAAATAATCGGCCAGTCGGGATTTTTGGCTGATTTTAGTAATAAGCAGGCGGTTATGGAAAAAATACACCAATTGCTTAAAGGTAAAGCAGAAAATAAATATACAAAAAATAAATTTGATTGGGAAAGTCATTTAGATAAATTGCAAGATATTTTGCAAGTCAGCGTCAAGAAATAATTATGCCAGAAAATCAGATAGAAAAATCATGGGCGGATTATTGCCAGAGCGAGATAGCTAAATTAAAACCAATTTTGCATAATTTAGGATTTTCTTTGGCTGAGGAGCAAATTCACATTGGCGGAGAACGCTATGCTTTTTTTAGTGCCAAAAAATTGGTCTTAGTTGGTCGGCAGATTAAAGATAATTTGAAAGTAATTATCAAAGTTGCTAGTGATGCCCAGGGCGTCAATGAAATCAACCATGAAAGAAATTGCCGACATATTTTAGAAAAAGTTAAATTTGCTCAACAAGTTTTTTTCTTCCCCCCAGAAATTTTATTTACTGAAAAAGAGGGACGCACTATTTTGATTACAGCTTTTATTGAGCAAGAAACCACTTTTTTAAATAGACCACAAGAAGAACAGTTTTTTCTGAGCTTAAAAGGCCTGGAAGCGCAAGAAGGCGTGCAGGCGACTACTTATGAGCATGCGCAGGTAATTAGGAAGACCTTTGGTCTTTGGCGCTCAGACGATTATTTGCGGAAGTTTTTTGAATATTGGGCAGATATCACCAAAACGCTCTTTAAGCAAGGAGAATTAGACGATGTTTTGGCTAGAGCCGATAAATTTTTGGCAACCAATGTCAAGAGTATTGATTTGTATGCGGACTTTTTGACACACTGGGATTTTGTGCCACACAATTTTCGCGTCAAGAATAATAATATTTATTTGTTGGACCACTCGTCTTTTCGCTTTGGCAACAAGCATGAGAGCTGGGCGCGGTTTATAAACTTCATGGTGCTTTATAATCCACAATTAGCGACTAACTTGATTGCCTATATCAAGCTCAATAGAGAGCCATCAGAGCTAATATCTTTGCGCTTGATGAGGATTTTTAGATTGGGCGAGATTATGCAACATTATGTCAAAACAATGCCACGAGCTTCAGTTGATTTGAAAATTTTAAATCAAGAGCGCGTCAATTTTTGGTCTAAAGTTTTGGAATCGGTATTGGACGACAAAGAGTTGGATCTTAAAGTAGTGGAAGATTACAAAAAAAAGCGCGATATTTTACGCACTCCTGAAGAAAAAAAGCGGCAAGAGAAATTACATTAAATAAAAAACCACTGATCTAATCCCCCACCTGCCTGCCGGCAGGCAGGAACCCCCTTTGACAAGGGGGCTTAAATGTTCCTCCCCTGTTAAGGGGAGGTTGGAGGGGTTAAAGCTAGTGGCGTTTTTTAATCCAACTTCTTCACTTCTTTTAGCAATTTTTCGTATTCAGCAATCATTGGGCTTTCCCAAGTGGCTTGAAACATTTTCAGCATTTCCCACTCAAACCACATTTTTTGTTCTTTACCGCGATTGAATTTTGTCCAAATATTTGCGCCCATTTCTTTATGCGTGGCAATTATGCTTCCCAAGTTATGAATTTTATCGGCAATTGATACGGCCTTGGTTTCTGGGCCAGCATTTCTGACTGCCTCAATATATTTTTTCTTGCGTTCCTCCCACTCCAGTGATTTGTTTTCAGTCAGAGGCATGATAATATCAACTACTTTGTCGCCAAGTTCTTGGCGTAATTTTTTTTCTGAATAATCAGTATCCTCCAAGACATCATGCACCATAGCGGCGGCAATGACTTCGTCGCCAAAGCCAAAGCGCGCTAATTTTTTGGCGACCATGAGTGGATGAATGACGTAGAGCGAATCATCAGCTTTTCTTTTTTGTTGGCCATGAGCTGACAGCATGATGCGCAGGGCTTTTTCTATTAAGTCCATTATAATATTGCTTTAAATATTTTCTCTCTCATATCCCTAGCTATCATAGCCCAGTTGTATTTTTGCTCAACCATAGCTCGAGCAGTGTCGGTGATTCTCTTTACTTTTTCCGGATTTGCTAAGATATCTTTGACAGCGCTGACAATTTGCTCTGGTGAATCCTTATCTACTGCCCAGGCAGTGGTGGGCACATTTGGGTTGCGCACAGCATCAAAAATGAATTCTTCTAGTCCGCCCTCTTGGGTGGCAATGACCGGTAGGTGAGAGGCCATGGCCGATAGGAAGGCATTGCCCAAACCCTCGCTTCGGCTGGGGCAGACAAAGATATCTGATATTTTGCGATACTTTGTGACCACAGAGCGATCAACTCGGCCAGTAAAAATCACCCTATTTTCTAAATGTAATTCTTTGGTCAGATCTTTTAACATTTGCTCATCTGGACCATCGCCCACAATCAAAAAATGCACATTGGTTGGTAGTAGTGGCAGGGCCCTGATTACATCATCGTTGGCTTTTTGGTGTACTAGCCGGGCAGTGTTCACCAGATAAATATCGTCTGCTTTTTTACCTAATTGTTTTTTTAATTCGGCGATTTCTGCTTCAGAGACCGATTCGACTAGATCGCGTGGATTGGCGCCATTGTGAATTATTTCAAGGTTTTCTTTTTTGACACCCCTTGATTTAGCCCAATTGCCTAAAAATGTAGAGATGGCTTGCACCTTGTCGGCCTTGGTAAAGGCGCGAGTAAATAATGGCCACAAGGGCTTCATGGTTTTTTCTATATAGTCAATAGGATCGCCTTCTTGCAAGGTCAAAACATAGCCCACCTTTGGATGCGTTATTTTAAAAAGCACAGCTGGTACGCCAGCCGAATGAGCCATCATTGCCCAGACAGCATCATATTTATATTTTCTGTGGAGTAGGCAGGCCTTGAGCGGTGCTAGAAATTGGTACAGTGGCTTGTTGAGATCCAGTGGCATTTTGCCCAGGTCTTCAAACTTTGGATTTTTTTTAGTGAGGCCAATGCGGTGCACCAGAACATTGCCGATTTTTTCCTCTTTCAATAAATCAGAATTATATCGTAATGTTATAAGATGAAATTCGATGTCATCGGCAGTAGTGCGGTCAGTAATTTCTTTGACGGCTGCTTCGGCGCCAGAGACATTGTTTGGGTAGTAAGCTAAAGAAAAAATAAGTATGCGTTTCATATTATTTATGTTGTTATCATAAGTCGTAAAGTATCCATACGTCATTCTGGAGGGATCCGCCGGTTGGCGGATACCGATAGAATCTACAATTTTAATTTAAGCTTTTGGACTCTATCGCTTCGTCGAGCTTAGCTCGACTCGCAATGACGGAATTATTTTTGTTTCTTAATATCTTGGATATATTTTTTCAAAGTATGATTTTGTTTCCAGCCCAAAGTTTTTATTTTTTTGCTATCCATTGCTTCACTGGTGCGGCTAGTTTTGGTTTGGGGCAACATTTTTATTTTAGGGCTAAACATTTTTGCTACCTCTAGGATAGAATGAGTTTCTTTGGCGCAAATTCCATATTCATCATTTTTGCCTTTTTGCCCAGCCAAAATAATGCCGGCCACAGTATCAATTACATGAGTAAAAGCGCGAGTTTGTGTGCCTGGCCGGCGAACTTCCAACGTTTTTCCTCGCAAATAATTTTGTTTGAAGGTGCCAATGACCGTGCCATAAGCGCCAGTAAACTGTCCCGCTCTTTCGCGCGGTCCATAGACATTATAAAAATAAACAATGGAATAATTTAATTTATACCAAGCGCCATAATTTTTTACCAACTCACTGTTTATTGCTTTGGCCCAAGTATAGGGAGCTAGATCTTTGCCCGCTATTCCATTTTTTCCTGGGACGTTAAACTTAGTGGAAGAGCCAGCATAGATTAATTTACCTTTTGTTTTACGCCAAAACTCTAGCACACCCAGAGTGCCGGCAATGTTTAAGTCCCAGACCAGCTGTGGTTCATCTAAACTAGCAGCCACACGTGAATACTCACCTAGGTGATAAATAATATCTGGCCGTATTTTGATATGCTTGGCAATGTCCTTGGTGTGACCATTTAAATACTCGGCGCCCTTGATATGATTTTTTTTACTGCCAGTAAAATAGTTATCCAAAGAAATAACGCGGTTATTTTTGTCTTGGACTAGTTGCTCTATTAGGTGACTGCCAATAAAACCAGCGCCGCCAGTGACCAAAATTATTTTTTTCTTAGTTGCCATATTTTTGGTTGATTTTAAACTTTTAATGTAGTAAGATTATCTCAAAATTAGTGGAAAGTCAAAGTAATTAAAGGTCATAAAATTCTTACAAATGTTAAAAAAATTTTTCTTTTTTTGGGTAAATTATGTAATAAATAATTGGCAGCAATTATGGCGTTATGGCCTTGTCGGTCTAAGCTCAGCTATAATTGATTTTGGTATTTTGTATTTATTGACCGAGGCCTTGGGTTTTCATTATCTCTGGTCAGCCACCATATCTTTTATTGTAGCCGCTAGTTACAATTATTATCTGAACAAGACCTGGACATTCAAAGCTGGTGGTAAGCTTTCCAAGCAAGTAAGTATTTTTTTGCTCATTGCTGGTAGCGGAGTTTTATTAAACAATTTGATTTTGTATTTGTTGGTAGAGCAAGCCCACTGGTGGTATATTTATGCTAAGATAATCGCCACTGGTATTGTGACTATTGGTAATTTTATTGGCAATAAATATTTAACTTTTAAAACATAAATGTATGCCCTTTGAAGAAACCATATTGGCGCCAGAAGTGCCAAAAAAAGTGTCACGAGTAGAAATGAAAAGTGAAAAGACGGCGGGAGATATTGATCATTTTGATCTTATTGGTCCGCTACCAAAAGGTAGTGATGGCCTGATACCACTGGCAGCCGAAGTAAGTGTTGATTTTTTGGGTCATGCGGAAAATATGCTTTTTGCCGATTACTTGCACTTTGTGGGGGCTACTTATTTGGAGTATAGGAGGGCTGTCAAAGCCAATCCAAATGATAATTTAAATAATATTTTGAAGGATCTGCACCATCAAATTGTCAGAGATCGCCTAGCCAAGACCGAAAAACTACACAGTCATTATGCTCAAGAAAACGCTATTAGTGTAAATCGGCAAGTAGAAACTACTCGCGATCATGGTCGGATATTTGATATGACTATCAATGATTTGGAAATCGATGGTTTGTCATCAGAGTCAGTGCCAAATGACGTTGATTATCTGGATGGCATAGATCATATTTTGACATTTGATCACGCAGAATTATTGGCCAACCATGAAAATGAGATGGTTGGAGATAAAAATATTTTACCGCACAAAAAATTATTTATTGGTGTGCAACGCACTTTTAATCCAGCCAAAAAGAATGAAGTTGTCAAGGATCCAATTAGAATATTACCAAGTGATAATGGCAAGGGCGTAGTTT
>CALMZN010000073.1 GCA_937870675.1 uncultured bacterium | reverse complement strand
GCATTGAGTTCATTGAAGAACCATACATGAATATAGAAGTAGTGACACCAAAAGATTACATAGGCAATCTAATGTCATATATCACTGAAGTGGGTGGCTTGCCCCAAAACAACGAGTATCTTGATGAGCAGAGGTTGATTTTACGCTACCAAATTCCTTTGGGTAGCATCTTGGTCGATTTTTATGACAAAATTAAAAGTTTTTCTTCGGGCTATGCGTCGCTTAATTATGATTTTGCTGATTATCGAAAATGCGAATTAGTGAAAATGGATATTTTGGTGGCCGAGGAGCCAGTCGAGGCCTTGACTAGCTTGGTCTACAAGGATCAAGCGCATCGCGTTGGTAAAAATATAGTAAGCAAGCTAAAAGACATAATTCCCCGTCAGCAGTTTGTTGTCAAAATCCAAGCCGCCGTGGGTGGCAAAATAGTGGCCGGAGAAAAAATATCAGCTCTGCGCAAAGATGTGACTGCCAAGTTGTATGGTGGCGATGTCACTCGAAAAAGAAAGTTGCTGGAAAAGCAGAAAAAAGGTAAAAAAAGAATGGCCCAAAGTGGCAAAGTGGAGATACCGCAAGAGGCCTATTTAGCTGTCTTGAAACGAGATTAGCTCCAGGTCCAGGCAACCATGGACAATATCATAAAAATAGACAATATTATCCAAATTAGTTTTTGAGTTTTTCTTTTCATACTTTAAGTGAATATGAATAAGTTTAGCAAATTTTTTCCAAATGATGAAGTGCTGTTTGTGGTAGTCAGTCGAGAAAGTAAATATTTGTATGTTTGGTATTTGGCTTGGCTGGTGGCTATTTTTTTCTTTTTGTTTCCTTTGTGGCATTTGGGCCACTATGGCGTGCTTTTGTGGTTGACGATTTTGCTGATTTGTTTGATTTTTTTTGGTAATTATCTTTTGCGGCGCAATACGCTGTATATTATTACTCACAGCAAAATTTGGCATGTCTTTTATATCAATGACAACAACATCAAGCTACGCGGGGCGATAGATAGAGATGATATTGAAAATACGCATAAAGCAGGGGATGACTTGGTGATAAATACAAGCACGGCCGTTTATTATTTGAAAAATATTAAAAAAATAGAAGAAGATT
>CALMZN010000072.1 GCA_937870675.1 uncultured bacterium | reverse complement strand
CGCCAATCTGATCAATATTGGTAAAATTATAATCTTTGATGCTAGCTATGGCTTGGGGACTGCCACCAACATGCATATACACTCCCCCGTACTCCTCGGCCCAATCCATAAAATATGGCCGAGCGGAGCGCACTGGCCCAACTTTTTCCGCTGATTCATTTTTATCAAAAATCGCCAATAGTCGAGTGATGTTACTCTCAACCAAGGCCTCATAAATAATACCGGCTTTAGCTAGTCCGGCTTGGGGTCTTATATTATACGAATTGTCTAAAATAATAGCTACCGGAAAATACGACCAATTTTCGTTATTGACTTTTTCACCAGTCAAGGGATGACGCCAAATATTGGTCATTGGACTGGTATTTTCCAAGCTGACTTGCTTGTCGCTTAAATTTTTACGTGAATCAAAAAATAAACGCCAAAACCCAACAACAATCAAAATAACTGCCAAACCAATGACAGTTATTGCCAAGTAAATTTTTCTTTGGCGATTGAGCATGGGTTATTTTTTTGTAAAAATTATTTTTTTTCCGGTGCCGGGGTCTCAACAACTGGTTTTTCACCCTCAACAACTGGCGCTTCTGCTCCAGCCACAGGTGCTGTTGCTTCAATCACAACTTCTTTGCGAGGCACCACCACATCAATAACTTTGTCATGAATGCTATCCAATATCTTGACATTTTTGGCCACTGACAAATGATCAACTGTAATGTCACTACCAATATTTACTAATTCACTTAAATTTACTTCTATAAAAGCTGGCAAGTCCTGAGGCAAGCAACGAACTTTGACCGACTGTTTTTTTATTTCCAACTTACCGCCTTGCTCGCGAACTGCTTTGGAAGTACCGCTGAATTTCAAGGGCACCATAGTGGTCACAGCTTGCTTTTCATCAACAGCCAGAAAATCAACATGAATTAATTTGTCGCTGACTGGGTCCTTCTGAAATTCACGCAAAATCACGGGAATGTTTTTTCCTGACAAATCCAAATTAATAACTTGGCTAGTACCAGCTGTATTGATCACTTTTACTATGGTATTGTAATCAGCACTAATCAATAATGACTCGGCTTTCAAACCATAAATTGCGCCAGGAACTTGGCTATTTTTTCTAATAAAAGACAATATGCTTGCTTTGCCTTTTTCTCTGGCAGTCACTGTTAACTTGATTTCTGACATAAATTTTTCTCTAAAGAATAAATATAGTGGTACTATTTAATCATAAAACCAGAACAAAGTCAACCCCGTTGAATAGTCCCACCTAGGCGGAACTCCCGCAAATAAAACTATTTTATAATTTAAAAGTATTATTAGTGAATAATTTTTTAATATTGCTAACCAAACTATTATTGCGGGATTCAACTGGATCAACACTATCTATTCCTGATATAGACACTTTGGGCCATACCCAAAGCGATCATCACTGACCACAAAGAACTGCCACCACCAGAAACCAGTGGCAAAGGAATGCCAGTCACTGGTGAAATACCCATATTCATCCCAATATTAATAAAAACTTGCACCAAAAGCATAGCCACAATGCCTAAGACCAAATAACAAGCATAATCATCCTGAGCCAAACGAATAATCACAAATAAACGATAAATGATAAAAGCCAACAGCCCCAAGGTCAGCAAAACTCCCAAATAACCCAAATCTTCAGCAATTACCGCAAAAATAAAATCAGTGCCTGGCTCTGGCAAAAAACGCAAATTGCTTTGCGAACCCAAGGCCAAGCCCCGACCCCACAACTGTCCAGAACCAACAGCGGTCATTGACTGCAAGACATTATAACCTCGCCCTTGAGGGTCTAGGCCAGGATTTAAAAAAACCATAATTCTGGATTTTTGGTAAGGCGCCAAAACAAAAAACCAAACGCAAGTGACTACCACAATACCAAGGGCCAGTAACCAAAAAAAATATTTTTTTCTCAAGCCCGTAAACAGTAGCATTATCAGCCAAACACCAATAATCACTAGTGACGAACCCAAATCTGGCTGTTGCATCACCAAGCCAATATAAAACAAGGTAATCAGACCAGAATAGATTATGTGCTTAAACATATAAAATTCCCTAGCGTTGTCAGAAAAATATCTGGCTAATAAAACTAGGGAAGCCACTTTGGCAAATTCCACTGGCTGTAGCGTCAAAGGACCAATCACTATCCAACCGGTGGTGCCATTTATTTCTTTGCCCAAAAAAATTACGACTACCAACACCAAAGCAAATAAAATATAAATCAATTTACTGAAAGTTGACCATACTTTGTAATTAATATTGGCTACCAGAAAAAATAACACCAAACCCAAAAGTATAAAAACAATCTGCTTTTTAAAAATTAAAAAATTTGAACCCTCAATATTAAGATTCAAACTATACAATATGCTGGCGCTCAAAAACAGCAAAATAAGCATAGCAAAAAAAAGCAACCAGTCCAAACGGCGCAAAGTAGACAAAAAATCCCTCATAATCTTAATCTATTTTGACTATCAGGAGTCAACTCTGAGGACTTATAATTATTTTTATCAAAACCATTCAATACTGGCCAAACTTCCGCTCTAGTGGCCCGTGGCAAATTATAAGCCCAAGTAGCTTCAATGGACCTGGTCTCTAAGGACTCAAAATCACGCTCCTTGACTTCAGCCACACCAATAATATTGTC
>CALMZN010000071.1 GCA_937870675.1 uncultured bacterium | reverse complement strand
ATGTTTGCTGGCGTGGTAGCTATGTTTATGCTGGTCTATGCTGGCTGGGAGTGGTTGCTAGCCGGTGGTAATTCTTCCAAAATATCTAGAGCTCGGGACAAGATCAATGGCGCGCTGATTGGTTTAGCGCTTTTGTTTGGTGGCTATATATTACTATCTTTGATTAGTGAAAATTTAGTAAAATTTAAACCATTAAAAAATGTGACCTTGCCTAAAGTGTCAGAAATTTGCATGACTTTTGAAAAAGAAGAGGAATGCACCAAAGCCCACTGTGTCTGGACTCCGGCTACAGCCGATGAACTGGCAAAAGATCCGACATCCTTGGGTCACTGCACTGATGTCTTGTCGGCCACCTGTCCTTCAGATAGTTTAGTTAAAAGTATTAATATTCCGGGTATTACTATCAGTAGTACCTGCACTGATCCTAGATTGACTGGCCCGACAATTGCCGCGTTGATACAGGCACAGGCATCATTGTTGCCAGGCGAGAGCTTGGTCATAACTAGCGCTTATCGTTCGACAGTTTTGCAGAGCTTTTTGTTTTATTGCTACCAGACCGCATTAAATCAGGGTTATTGTCCTATCGAATGCCGTAGTTGTAATGAGGCGGCTGAGCCAGGATGTGCCGCGCCTCATCAAACTGGCACGGCTGTTGATATTTGTCTGGTTGTCTCCGGCGGAGTAAATACTTGTAAGTATATAAGTAAGGAGTATACCTGTACATCGGCTGATAAGCCAAGTATTTGCGGAACAGTACCCGGTTTGTATGTGGCTGAAGAAAGATTGAAAAAAATTATGACAGACGCTGGTTTTAGTCGCCTAGATAGTGAGTGGTGGCATTTTCAATTAATCAAGCAATTAAATTGATTCTTGGATTTTTTCATGAAAAATAAAAAAATAATTTTATTATTAATTTTTTTTCTTGGCTTTGTTTTGGCTAATATTGTAGTAGCCGTTGATAAGGAAAATACCACACCACTAAAGTTTATACCATCCATGACCATTCCTGGGCTTTTTACAGCTGGAGTTCCATTTTCGGTTGATGGTTCATCTTTAGCCAAATATATTGTGGCTATTTATCGCTATGGTGGTATGTTTGCTGGCGTGGTAGCTATGTTTATGCTGGTCTATGCTGGCTGGGAGTGGTTGCTAGCCGGTGGTAATTCTTCTAAAATATCTAGCGCCCGAGATAAGATTAATAGTGTGCTGATTGGCTTAGCGCTTTTGTTTGGGGGCTATATTTTGCTGTCATTGATTAGTCAGCGCTTAGTATCTTTTGAGCCACTGGATAGGGACTTGCCAAAACTCCCTTGCTCGGTGTTTACTTCAGAAAAAGCTTGCCCAGCGCCTAGTTGTATTTGGGTGGCAGCTACTCCAGAACAGATAATAAGTGATCCCAAGTTTGTTGGTGTGTGTATGGATACCAGCGAGGTCGCTGAACAGGTTATTAATATAGATTGTGATACCGTACCCTTTCCTTCTACAGAGGAGACAACCGGCTCTAGTGGTGATGATGAAAATATGTTGAGTTGTTCTTATTACCCAAGTACAATATCGTGCGACACCAACGCCTGTTTTGGTGAAAATTATAAAGATGGCACTTCACCATTGAATGAAGTGTGCTATTTAAAAGATGGTGTATGTGAAAATTTATGGCTGAAAAGTTGCGATAAGAATAGTGATTGTCAAATTGAAAACAATCCAGATTCCAGAACATGGTGCTGTGAAAACATAAGCTTTCAAATTGATAGATGTGCTCCTATTGGCGGATTGGGTGGTATAGACGCTAGTCGTTGCGGAGATGACTAGTCTACTCCAAATGCATTTCGGTTTTTAGATCTTCAAGCAGTTTGGTTACTTGTGTTTGGGAACGATATTTTTTGTTATTGATAATTTCTTTGGCCCACTCCTGGGCTTTTTTTAATAAGGCAGTGTCAGTAAGAGTGGCAATTTTTAAGGGCATCAAGCCGGTTTGTTTGGTGCCAAATATTGAGCCACTGCCTCGGAGCTCTAGATCTAATTCGGCTAATTTGAAGCCGTCATTTTCTGATGTCAAAATTTGGAGCCGTTTGGTGGCTTGTTTTGTCGGATCGCTGGTAAAAAGCAGGCAAAAACTTTCCAAATCATTGCGACCAACTCTTCCGCGAAATTGGTGCAATTGCGACAGCCCGAATCTTTCCGCGCTTTCAATGACCATCAAAGTTGCGCCCGGTATGTCCACTCCGACTTCAATGACAGAGGTGGCTACCAATATTGAACTTTTTTTGGCCTTGAAATCAGCCATGACAGAATTTTTTTCTTCAGCGGACATTTGACCGTGGAGCATGGCAATATTTAGGTCTGGAAATACTTCGTTTTTTATTTTTTCGTATTCTTTGAGCACAGATTTGGCGCCTAGTTTATCCGCCTCGGATCGACCGAGTCGAGACGGGTCGCTTTCGTCTATTAGCGGACAGATAACAAAAGCTTGTTGGCCGGCCTTTATTTTTTCGCGGATAAAATTATAAGCATCAGCTCGTTTTTTTTCTGGCACTAGAAAAGTTTTTACTACTTGCCGACCCTGTGGCTTGCTTTTGATCAACGAGATATCTAGATCGCCATAGAGAGTGAGTGATAGAGTGCGGGGGATGGGTGTGGCAGTCATGGATAAAAGATGTGGCACAAAATTGTTGTTATTTTTTGTCTTCAAGGTTTGTCTTTGCTTGACGCCAAAACGATGCTGTTCGTCAATAATCACCAGCGCCAAATCTTTAAAAGAAATACTATCTTGAATCAAGCTATGAGTGCCAAAAATTAATTTTATCTTTCCGCTGGCTAATAATTTGGAAATATTTTGTTTAGTTGATTTTTCTTCCGAGCCAATTAATTGTTGACTATTGCTTAGTAGAGCGGTATTTTTGGCTAAAAGCCCAGGCCATAATTTCAGAGCATTTAGGTAGTGTTGGCGAGCCAATATTTCAGTGGGCGCCATAAAGGCCACTTGCTGGCCGTTTTTTATGACGCTAAAAGCAGATAGCAGAGCCACTATTGTCTTGCCCGAACCAACATCGCCCTCTAATAATCGGTTCATGGCTTGGACTTTACTGATATCGCTCAATACTTCGTCTAGGGATTCTAGCTGATCAGCGGTCAGTTGAAAGGGCAAGTTTTTGATTATTTTATTTAAAAATATTTTGTCAGATGGCATTTGATAAGTGGGGATGTTTT
>CALMZN010000070.1 GCA_937870675.1 uncultured bacterium | reverse complement strand
TTTGGAAGATATTGGCAAGCAATATGCCATTACTCGCGAACGTGTCAGACAGATTGAAAACAGTTCACTAAAGAAAATCATCAAAAATTTTGATGAAACCTATCTTCAAGAAATTGAGGATGTCACCAATGGCATTTTGTCAGAGCACGGTGGTTTGATGGCCGAAGTTAATTTGATCAAAGAATTATTGACTTCTTCTGGCTATAACAAAGACAATCATTCGGCTGTGCTTTTTATCTTGGGCCAGTTGCTAAAACATCGTTTCCAATTTATCAGAGAAACAAAAGAAAATTTTGATTATTGGAAGTCCCCTGAGTCCTCCGTGGATTTTTATGATCAAGCCATCAACAAAGTACTTGAAATATTAGAAAAGCATAGCGCTCCATTACCACTAGATACTCTATTGAGCCGAGTGCAGGATACTGACTATTATAAGCAAAATGAAAATTTGACTGACAAAGTTGTCTTAAATTTTATCTATATCACCAAAAAGTTAAAATCAAATCCTTATGAAGAGTGGGGTTTGACTCATTGGCCAGATATTTCTCCCAAGAGAATGAATGATAAAATTTATTTGATTTTGAAGAAAGAAAACAGGCCGATGCATTTCAACGAAATTGCTGAGACCATCAACAAGATGAATTTTGATCATCGCCAAGCTTATCCAGCCACTATTCACAATGAGTTGATTTTGGATGATAAATATGTTTTGGTTGGTCGCGGTATTTATGCTCTGAGAGAATGGGGCTACAAACCGGGCGTGGTTTCTGATGTGATTGAAGAAATATTACGCAAAAGCGATAGACCATTGAATAAAAAAGAAATTGTGGAAGAGGTCTTAAAGCACCGTATGATCAAAGAAACAACTGTTGCTTTAGCTTTAATGAACAAAGATAGATTTATTAAAAACGAAAACGGAAAATACTCTTTGAAAAATGCCTAATTTTATAAGAAAACAACTCTACTAAGCTGGTGGGTTGTTTTTTTATTTTTATTTGACACGCCGCCGCGTCAAGTCTCAATGCTTGACATTTGGGTATACCTAATTTTTTGACTAGCAAAAAATGTTAATAAATTGTATAATATAAACAAATAAAGCTATATGGATCTAACTTCTTTTTTAATAGACTGGAGCGCTGTGGCTGAGATTGGCTCACAGTCAGCCGACGAGTTGCTGATTTATGTCTTTACTCATGGTATGGGTCTGATTTATGCTTTTGTTATTGTTTTGATGGCTTATGATGTTTGGCACAATTATAAACAAGTAAAATGGTTAAATAAAATAAAATGGATTTTTTTGGCCATTGACATACCGCGTGATTCCGAGCAGACACCCAAAGCCGTTGAACAATTATTTTCAACACTATCAGGAGCCCATACCCCGATAAGTTTCAAGGAAAAAATGGAGGGGCAATTTCAATTAGCTTTTTCTTTTGAAATCATTAGCATTGACGGCTACGTGCAGTTTATTATCAGAACGCCTGACTATTGGAGAGATTTGGTGGAAAGTGCTATTTATTCTCAGTATCCGGACGCGGAAATAACCGAAGTCAATGACTACACCACAGACCTTCCAGTCAAGTTTCCAAATGATGATTATAATATGTGGGGCACAGAAGTAGTGCCGGTTGCTTCGGAAATTTATCCTATACGCACCTATACTGAGTTTGAGGACTCAGTCAGTGGTGAATTCAAAGATCCTATGGCTTCAGTAATAGAGACCATGAGTAAAATAAGAAACGGTGAGCAGGTTTGGCTACAATTGCTGATTCGTCCGACTATGGGGACTAAGTGGCAAAAAAAAGCCAAAGAGATGGCCATGAAACTGGCTGGTAAAAAAGCGCCAGAATCAAAAAAATCATGGTACGCAAATATTTTGCCATCAATATTTGGTATTTTCACTTTGAATAATGGTGAATCAATTTTTTGGTGGCATGATGTGCCAGGTGACAAATTCAAGAAAGAAGTCAAAAAAGACGACTTACCCAGTATCATGTTGCATTTGACGCCAGGAGAAAAAGACGCCCTAGAAGCGATCCAAAAGAAGGCCGCAAAAACCGGCTTTGAGTGCAAAATCAGATTAATTTATCTTTCACCACATGATCAGTACAATCCTGGTCGTGTCATTGCCCCGGTCTTTGGTTCCTTGAAACAATTCAGCACCATGAATTTGAATGCCTTCAAGCCAGACACCAAAACCAAAACTAAAGTAGAATGGTTTTTTGTTAAGTATAGATTAGCTCAAAGACGGCAAAATTTGATTAAGGCCTATAAATTTAGAAGTAATTTGGCTGGCCATGCGCATTTTATTTTAAATACTGAGGAACTGGCCAGTCTTTGGCATTTTCCAAGCCGAGAAATTCGCACTCCGCTTTTGCAAAAAACCGTCAGCAAAAAAAACGAGCCGCCATTTTCATTGCCTATTTTTCAGGAAGATACTGGCGCGCTAGATGTTGAAAACGATCTAAGGAAGCAATTACGCACCGCCAAACCATTTGATGTTAAGCTTGACAATAAATATTTTGAAAATAAATTTGCTAAAGAAATTGATTCAACGAGTGATGGTAAAAAAGCCGTGGCTCCAAAGAATCTGCCCATAAAATAATATGCCGGAAAATAACGAGATTACATCTTTTGCGGAAACTGATTACCGCAACCAAAGCGTAAAATTTGGAATAAAAACCGATGATAGGCGTCGGCATATGTATGTGATTGGCAAAACCGGCATGGGCAAGTCTACCTTGCTGGAAAACATGATTATTCAAGATATTCAAGCTGGTCGCGGTGTTTGCGTGGTTGATCCGCACGGTGAATTGGTAGAAAAAATTATCAATTTCATTCCTTCTAGTCGTGTAAATGAGGTGGTGTATTTCAATCCGGCTGACTTGGAATATCCTATTGCTTTCAATTTTTTGGAAAAAGTAGGTCCTGAACAGCGACATTTAGTGGTCTCTGGTTTGATTGGCGTTTTCAAAAAAATATGGGCTGATTCTTGGGGGCCTCGCTTGGAGTATGTTTTGCACCATGCTATTTCGGCTTTGCTTGAATACCCTGGCTCTACTTTGCTCGGTATAATGCGTATATTGACCGACAAAAATTTTCGTAATAGAGTGGTTGATAAAATATCCGACCCTGTAGTACGATCATTTTGGATTGACGAATATTCCAAATATCCCGATAGATTTCAAGCCGAAGCCATAGCTCCAATCCAAAATAAAGTTGGCAGATTTTTATCTTCTTCTTTGATCAGAAATATGGTTGGCCAAGTGCAGTCGTCTTTTGATGTGCGAGAAATAATGGACAATCAGAAAATTTTGTTGATCAACCTGGCCAAAGGCCGAGTCGGTGAAGACAATTCGGCTTTGTTGGGCGCTATGTTGATTACCAAAATTCAGCTAGCGGCCATGAGTCGTATTGATATGCCAGAAAATAAAAGAAAAGATTTTTATCTCTATGTTGATGAATTTCAAAATTTTGCTACTGAATCTTTTGCCAATATTTTGTCGGAGGCCAGAAAATATCGTTTGAATCTTATTATTGCTCATCAGTATATCGAACAAGTGGAAGAAGAAATAGCCGCCGCTGTCTTTGGTAATGTTGGAACTATTATTTCTTTTAGAGTGGGGGCGACTGATGCCGAATATTTGGAAAAAGAGTTTTTTCCAATTTTTGTTCAGGAAAATCTGGTCAATCTACCGAAGTTTCAAATTTATCTAAAACTAATGATTGACGGCGTGGCTTCAGAAGCTTTTTCGGCCAGGACTTTTCCGCCGGTTAAGCTTGATACCAGTATACCAATTGATGTCAAAGATAAGGTGATTAAAGTGACCAGAGAAAGATATGGCAAATCCCGAGCAGTGGTCGAGGACAAAATCAGTCGTTGGAGTGAAAACTGCGAAGAAGATGCCAAGGTCAAAGGGAAAGAAACTGCTAGCAAAAATTATAAAGATAAAAAAGTTAGCAAAGCAGCTAAAACTGGAAAAATATATAGCTGTACTTACTGTGGCAAAGACACTGAGCTAAATTTTATTCCCGATCTTTCCAAAGCCATATACTGCGAGGATTGTCTAAAAAAATCTCGCGCCGGAAAAATTCCCTCACCGACCAGCATCAAAGTGGTCAACAAAGCCAAGACGGAAAAAGAACCTCTTGACAGCTCTCTGGGCTCTAGCGAGGAGGGATTTATTTCTTTGGCCGATGCTTTGAAAATGGACAAAGATCAACTTTATCAAAAATTAAACATAAATAGTAATAAAAATAAAAAATCTTCCAGCACGGCAAAAAATATAAGTCCGGGAGAAATAATAAAATTTTAATATGGCCTATTATTTAAAAATAAAAAAAATTGACATAGAAACAGGGCAGTCCAACATCGCCCTACTAAATTCCATAGAGGCCTTACACTATGGAATACACGCCGGTGATAAGATAAAAATCACTTGGCACCAAAAAGAAATAATAGCGGAAGCCAATACCAGCGAGCATAGAGTCAAGCCGGGCTATGTTGGCTTGTTTAGAGATATTTGGGAAAAAAATGAAATTCCACACAATACTATTGTTGGCGTGGAGGTCTTAGAAAGAGCCAAGTCAGTGCAAGCCATCAAGCGTCGACTTTTAGGCAAGCACCTTGGCTATCAGGATTTTTATCAAATATTTCAAGACATTGCTAGTGGTGTTCTGACTAGGACAGAAACCACTTATTTTGTGGCTTCTAGCTTCATGCATAGCTACACCAATGAAGAGCTATATTACATGGTCAAGGCCATGGCTGAGACCGGTCAGGTGCTCAAATTTCCTGGACTAGTGGCTGACAAACACTCGGTAGGCGGTTTGGCTGGTAATAGGACCACCATGGTAGCCATACCTATTTTGGCTTCCTTGGGTCTGACCATTCCCAAGACCTCATCGCGAGCCATTACCTCGCCAGCCGGCACCGCTGATACTATGGAGGTTTTGTCGCCAGTGGCATTTTCTGCTGAAGAAATAAAAAAAATAGTGAAAAAAACTGGCGCTTGTTTGGTTTGGGGCGGGGGTTTGAATTTAGCTCCGGCTGATGACAAAATATTAAGCGTCACTTATCCGCTTTCTTTGGAGCCCTATGACAAAATGCTGGTCAGTATTATGGCCAAAAAAGTGGCCATGGGCGTCACCCATTTGATTATTGACATGCCCCTTGGTCCCACCACCAAAATACCGAATTTACGCACAGCCAAAAAATTAGAAAAAAAGTTTAAATATTTGGCTCGGCGTTTTGGTATAAAACTAAAGGTCATAATGATCAAGACCGAAGACCCAGTGGGCCGAGGAGTGGGTCCAGCCCTGGAGGCCAGAGATGTCTTGAGGGTATTACAGCAAAAAGATAATTACCCAACAGATTTGGCCAACAAAGCTATACATTTGGCTGGTGAGCTTTTGGAGCTGACCGGTAAAGCCAAAAAAGGATATGGCGCTAAAATGGCTTGGGCTACTTTGGAATCAGGCGCGGCTTGGCACAAGATGCAGGAAATTATAAAAGCGCAAGGTGGCAATTCCAATATAAATCCTGATGACATTACTATTGGCGCCTGTAAAAAATATATTTTGGCTGAAAAAACTGGTCGCATTACTTTTACTAACAACAAAGCTATCAATGTCATTGCTAGAATCTTGGGCGCGCCAGTGGACAAGCTGGCCGGTGTCTACTTGAATAAAGAATTTGGCGATCCAGTCAAAAAAGGCGAGCGCCTCTTTACTATGTACGCTCGCAATCGACAGAGAATTAGTTTAGCCATGAAAGCGGTTGAAACTATGTCAATATTTAAAATAGGTAGATAGTTATGAAGCATATTATAATTGCCTCTGGGCCAGTTATTGTTGAAAATAATAGAGTCCTGCTAAATCAGCATGGCGATGATAGTTTTTGGAAATTTTGTGGCGGGAGAGTGGAAGATTTTGAAGAAAATTTGCTTGAAGCCGCTCAGCGCGAAGCCAAGGAAGAAATGGGAATTGAACTAGAAATTTTAAACACTGAACCATTTGTTATTTGGACTTGCAAAGATTTAAGTGATGGTCGATTAGATATTTTATTGGTTCACTATTTAGCCAAAAGAATAGGTGAGGTCAAGCCAGGATCAGATATCAGGGCTTGGGATTGGTTTGATTTGGATAACTTGCCTGATAATTTAGCGCCAAATATTGTGCCAGTACTTAAACATTTTGGTTTTATTAAATAAAAAACTAGGGCCAGTCGCAGTGACTGGCCCTTTGCCTAGGTGTGATCAAGCAGGCCGATCCCGAGAACGCTGAAAATCTTCTTGATTTGAGTGATGCACTCGTATTGTTTCCTGATGGAGATTTTAATGCGGACGCGCAGATGACCGTCTGGGCCGATGCCCCTGACGGTGTAGCCCAGATCTTCCTGGTATTGTGGCATTTCGGCCAACAGCTTGTCTAGGGCAACCTTTGCCCTCACTGCATCGCTTGAAGGAACATGGATCTCAATGATGACGCAACGGGTCATTTTCGCTGTGGCATCTTTGGACGCATCTGGCTGGCTCATGGTTGCCCTCCTTTCGTGGTATTGCCAGAGTTGTCAATATTTACATACAAATTACTCTTAAAAAGGGTAAATGTCAATATTAAAATAATACCTAATTTTATTGACAAAATTGACTTATTTTTATAGTATAATTTGAAGTGATTTAATATGCGAAAAAAATTAAAAATTCTAGTAGCCCTATCTGGGGGCGTGGACAGCGCCGTGGCTTTGTATTTATTAAAAAAACAAGGTCATAATGTTGAGGCCGCTTTTATGAAAAATTTTTCTGAAAAGGTTAATCTAAAAGGTGATTGCCCTTGGAAAGAAGACAGGATCATGGCTTATCGCATTGCCGCGCAATTACAAGTGCCAATCCGGACATTTAATTTTGAAAAAGAATACTACCAAAAAATTGTTAAGTATATTTTTGATACTTATCAAAAAGGCCAAACACCCAACCCAGACATATTGTGCAATAACGAAATTAAATTCAAACTTTTTTTAGAAAAAGCCATGATTTTGGGTTTTGATAAAATTGCCACTGGCCATTATGCCAAAATTACAAAAACTGGTGGGATATATCATTTACTAAAAGCCAAAGACAAAAACAAAGATCAATCTTATTTTTTGTCTGCTTTGACGCAAAAACAATTAGCCAAAACTATGTTTCCGATAGGCCACTTGGAAAAAACAAAGGTCAGAGCAATAGCCAAAAAAGCAAAATTAATAAATTCCGAAAGGCCAGATAGTCAAGGTATTTGTTTTATCGGCAAGATCAATCTCAAAACTTTTTTACAGCAAAAAATAAAGCCCAAAAAAGGAGCTATTTTGAATACAAGGGGGATAAAATTGGGTCAGCACGATGGTGTTTGGTATTACACTATTGGCCAGAGAAAGGGCTTGGATTTGCCCAATGGCCCATGGTTTGTATCCAAAAAAGATGTCAAAAATAATATTTTATATGTAGCCAAAGAAGGTGAGTCAGATCTTTACCAAAAATCCGTAAAAATATCTGAGATTCATTGGCTTGGAAAGCCGAAAAAACTACCCCTGACTGCCAAAGCAAAAATTCGTTACCGACAGTTTGATCAGGACATAATTTTGTCTAAAAATAAAGTGCAGTTTAAGTCAGCCCAGAAAGGAGTGGCCAGCGGACAGTCAGTGGTGTGCTATTTGGCTGATGATTTGGTGGCTAGTGCTATTATTTTGTAGTATGGTAAAAATAATCGGACAATTATATGTCTGACTATGCTTGCCCAGCTGTTTTCTTGACAAAATATAAGCAGAGGATTAAGATAATAATATAATTTTGTTCTTGTTTTAAGATCCCAGGGTCTGGACGGGTATCCGCGACGCAAAATGGGTCCAACATGATTGTTGGGCACCGCCCATGGTCAAGGGTCAGAAAGGCACTGTCTTCTTGTGCCGAGCAATCGGTCGTAAGCTGATGGAGCAGCTGCCTTGAAGGCCCACAACTAGTCATTAAGGAGCCGTTTGGTACCTGGGATCGATTCTGAGCCCTTGCGAGTGTGTTTACATGCTTGCGGGGCTCTATTTTTTTGCTATTCTATTTTAAAATATATAGTATAAAAAAATATGAACTTCCTTTATTTTAGCCCTATTGACAAAATCAATATATAGTATATAATGTCATCTCGAACATTTCGGACCGCTGTAGGTAGCCAGTTGGGAAGGCATGGAGGCCCGCTTTTAAAGCATGAAGGTGCCTACCTACTTTCGCACTTAGGTGCCAGGCGGCGGTCCTCAAATTGATGGGGTCTTGGGCGATGTCAGTTTCAGAAAAGACAGCAAAATGCTCAAAAGACGAGGGGTAAAGAGGGTTTCACTCTCAACACCCCGACGCTCTGTGGAGCTCGTCTCACCGAGCGTTTAGTCATCGCCCAAACCCCGCCAGTTTCATGGCCTCGTAGCACGCGTTACGGGGTCTTTTCTTTTACTGTTATATTATTTCTAGCAGTTTTTTTGAAAAATTAACAAGCCCCAAAGGTGTTCCCTTAGGGGCTTGTGATAACGCTGGTGGCGCTAGAAACTAGACACAATTTCCTCGTGTCTTTCCAAGAGACAGATCACCTGCTTGATCTTGGTTAGAAATTCGCCATTGCGTAGCACTTGACTGGGGTAAAAGGAACGAAGTAGCATTTCGGCCAGAAAATCACTAGCATTTTCCAAACGAACGCGTTTGGCCATCACTTCGACAATCACGCTGTGACAGAAGTTTTCAGCTACTAGCAAATAGGCGGTAGTGTGTCGAATTTCTGCCTGACCATTGCCTAAGGGGTCTACCAACAGCAGGGCCTCATAGATCCTATTCCAGAGATTGCTGCGTTTCCGCGAAAAATCCAAAGCACGATTATTCATGGATGCTCCTTAGTGAGATTTGAGTGGATCAAACAGCTTACTAACTCAACTAAAGTAGTATAATTTAGTTTGTTTGTCAATGCTTTAAAAACATTGACTTTTTGTCCAAAAATAGGTATATTTTAGTATATTATTTAATAAAAGCAGACATAAAATATGCCAATTTTTAGTGCCCGAGATTTGAGAGAAAAATTTCTAAAATATTTTCAATCTAAAGACCATGAAATTATTCAATCAGCGTCATTGATACCAAACAATGACCCGACTGTTTTGTTTACCACAGCTGGTATGCACCCGCTAGTTCCGTATTTGATGGGTGAAAAGCATCCAAGTGGGTCAAGGTTGGTTGGTGTCCAAAAATGTGTGCGCACTAGCGACATTGACGAAGTAGGTGATAACACGCATCATACTTTTTTTGAGATGCTGGGGAATTGGTCATTGGGCGACTACGATAAAAAAAAAGCCATTGAATATTCTTGGGAATTTCTTACTAAGATTTTAAAGCTAGATGAAAAAAAATTAGCTATTACAATATTTGGCGGCAATGAAGATATCAAACAATATGATCAAGAAGCGGAAAAAATATGGCTTGATATGGGAGTACCCGTTAGTAGGGTGAAAAAAATAAGTGACAACTGGTGGGGACCAGCTGGTCTTACCGGCCCTTGTGGTCCAGATACCGAGATGTTTTTTTGGGTGGGTCAAGGAGATCCGACATCATTTGACCCAGAAGACAAAAATTGGGTAGAAATCTGGAATGATGTTTTCATGGAGTACAACAAAAATGCTGTTAAAAAATTTGAAACCCTCAAACAAAAAAACATTGACACTGGCATGGGTTTTGAACGCACTTTGGCTGTACTCAATGGTGTGGATGATAATTATCAGACAGAATTGTTTTGGCCCTTGATTCAAGAAATAGAAAAATTGTCTGGAAAAAAATATGAAGACGATAAGCGTAGTTTCAGAATAATTGCCGATCATATTAGAAGCGCGGTATTTATAATGGGCGATGAAAGAGGCATTAGCCCAAGTAATAAAGATCAGGGTTATGTTGTCAGACGTTTGATTAGACGCGCTATTCGTTTTGGTAAAGAATTGGGCATTGAAAATAATTTTACTATTGATTTGGCAAAAACTATTATTAATCAGTATCAAGATATTTTTTTGGAATTAAATAAAAATTCCCAGTTTATTTTGGCTGAATTAGAAAAAGAAGAAAATAAATTCAAACAGACACTAGAAAAAGGATTAAAAGAATTCAACAAATTTATAGCTAATTACAAGGGTTCTATTAAGGATTTTTCAATTAGCGTGAAAGATTTGGTGACATTGTATCAAACATATGGCTTTCCCATCGAGATGTCCTTTGAAGAATTGGACACTTTAAGAATTTCTAATGGTGGCATTGCCATAAAGCAGGATGTTAAAGATAATTTTACTAAGTTGTTTAAGGATGAGATGTTGAAACACCAAGATCTATCGCGCACTGCTTCAGCCGGCATGTTCAAAGGCGGTTTGGCTGATGACAAAGAAAACACCAAAAAACATCACACAGTTGCTCATTTATTACTACAAGCTTTGCGACAAGTGTTAAAAGCCGACATTGTTCAGAAAGGCAGTAATATTAACGAAGAAAGAGTGCGTTTTGATTTTTCTTATGCAGACAAGCTGACGCCAGAGCAAATAAAGCAAGTAGAGGATTTGGTCAATGAGCAGATTCAGAAAAAATTACCGGTCACTTGCCAAGAAATGACTTTGGCTGAAGCCAAAAAATACGGGGCTTTAGGATCTTTTGAAGAAAAGTACGGCGCTAAGGTAAAAGTGTACACTATGGGCGACTTTTCTAAAGAAATATGCGGTGGACCGCATGTTGATAATACCAGTGAGCTGGGTGAATTTAAAATCATCAAAGAAGAATCATCTTCGGCTGGTGTCAGACGTATTAAAGCTGTTTTAAAATAATTAAAAAAATAAAAACATGAACATCCAAATTTATAAAAACAATTTTGATTTAACTGAACCATTTGAACAATATTTGCGTGAAAAATTTTCTAGCTTGGATAAATTTCAGGCCGAAATTACTGATTTTAAGGTGGAGCTATTTCGCGACCAGCGCCACAACAAAGGCGATGTCTTTACAGTGGAAGTGCATATTAGCATGCCCCAACAACGCAGTATCATGGCCAAAGAAAGTAATGCTGATGCTCGAGCGGCTGTTGATTTGACGCAAGAAAATCTGGCCAGACAAATAAAAAAAATGAAAGAAAGAAATATTTCATTGACGCGTCGTGGAAATCGTCTCTTTAAATCACTAAAATTCTGGGGAAAGAATGATTAATTTTTATGGGAATACTACAAAAAATATTTGGTGACGCCAACAAAAAATACATTGATTCGCTGTCGGGACTAGTAGCTGAGATTAACAAACTAGAACCGGATTTGGAAAAATTGAGCGATCAGGAAATCAAAGCCAAGAGCTTGGAGCTAAAAAAACAAGTCCAGGCCGGCAAAAAACTGGATGATGTTTTGATTCCAGCTTTTGCTTTGGTCAGAGAAGCGAGCAAACGCACACTTAAGCAAAGACATTTTGATGTCCAGCTGATGGGTGGTATAGTCCTGCATCGCGGTCAAATTGCTGAAATGAAAACTGGTGAAGGAAAAACTTTGACCTCAACTTTGCCTATTTACTTAAACGGCTTGTCAGGTAAAGGCGTGCATGTTGTCACCGTCAATGATTACCTAGCCAAACGTGATGCGATTTGGATGGGACAAATATATGATTTTTTGGGTTTGACTGTGGGTACTATCCAGCATGAAGCGTCTTTTATCTATGATGCTAGTCATATTTCTGAAGAGGACACCAATCTTCAAGATCAAGGAGTCAAAGTGGCCAAAGATTTTTTGCGTCCAGTGACTAGAAAAGAAGCTTACGCGGCTGACATTACTTATGGCACCAACAATGAATTTGGTTTTGATTATCTGCGTGATAATATGGCGCAAGATGCCAAAGATCAGGTGCAACGCGGTTCGAATTACGCCATTGTTGATGAAGTGGATAGTATTTTGATTGATGAAGCTCGGACGCCACTTATTATTTCCGCACCAGCCGAGGAGTCAACCGAAAAATATCGCCAATTTTCCCAGCTAGTGAGTGTCTTGGAAGAAAACACTGACTACAATATTGATGAAAAAATGAAGGCCTGCACCTTGAGTGAAGAAGGCATAAAAAAGATGGAAAAAATGCTTGGCGTAGACAACATCTACGAAAGCCATGGTATGCAAACAGTCCACCACCTAGAGCAAGCCCTACGAGCCAGAACTTTATATATTTTGGATCGCGACTACATTGTAAGTGACGGCGAAGTCGTAATTATCGATGAATTTACCGGTCGCATGATGCCTGGACGTAGGTATAGTGAGGGCTTGCATCAGGCCATTGAAGCCAAAGAAAATGTGGAAGTCCAACGCGAAAGCATGACTTTGGCTACTATTACTTTTCAAAATTATTTTAGAATGTATGAAAAATTGGCTGGCATGACTGGAACGGCTGCCACCGAAGCCGAAGAAATGGCCAAAATTTATTCTTTGGAAGTGACTGTGATCCCCACTAATCGTGATTTTGTCCGGCAGGATCTAAGAGATAAAATTTATAAAAACGAAAAAGGCAAATATAAAGCCATTGTCCAAAGCATCAAAGAAATGCATGAAAAAGGCCAGCCAGTTTTGGTAGGCACTATTTCTATTGATAAAAACGAATATTTAGGAAAATTATTGGAAAAAGAAGGCGTGCCTTTTCAATTGTTGAATGCCAAATTTCACGAAAAAGAAGCGGAAATTATCGCGCAAGCTGGACGAAAAGGAGCGGTCACTATTGCCACCAATATGGCTGGTCGTGGTGTTGATATTATTTTGGGTGGCCAGCCATTTGAAAAATCCAAGCATGATGAAATAAAATCCTTGGGTGGCTTGCATGTCTTGGGTACCGAGCGTCATGAGTCCAGACGCATTGATAATCAGCTCAGGGGTCGTTCTGGTCGTCAAGGCGATCCTGGCTCATCGCAATTTTACATCTCCATGGAAGATGATCTGATGCGTATTTTTGGCTCGGAGCGTATGAAGATGATGATGGAGCGTTTGGGTATTCCTGATGACATGCCCATAGAAAACAAACTTATTTCCAATTCCATTGAGTCAGCTCAGAAAAAAGTAGAAGGCCACAACTTTGATATCCGCAAACATTTGGTAGAGTACGATGATGTGATCAACAAACATCGCCAAGTAATTTACAAAACTCGCCAAAATATTATTACGCTTTTTGCTGAACAGAGCGCCTCGACTGAAAATAAAAGCAGTCGGGATTTGGTCTTGGAATATGTGCACAAAGAATTAGAGCAAGTGATTTCCTTCCACACCTTGACCCAAAAAAATATTGGCGACTTCAACCCCAAAGAAATAATTGAAACTTTGTTGACCATATTTCCGCTGACGGCCGAAGAAGAAACCAAGGTCAATGAATACTTGTCGCAAAATAAAATAAATAATGGCCATGGTGAGCGTACTAGCTTGATTGATTATTTGGGTGATTTGGCTACCAGAAAATATGAAGCCGTGGCAACAGAAG
>CALMZN010000069.1 GCA_937870675.1 uncultured bacterium | reverse complement strand
TAAGCTTTTGGGCATAGGGTTGCGATACTGAGGATAGCCGTATGACCACTGTGCTTAATGAGGGGCGTTCCTACTTCAAGTAAAATTTTATTTGAAATCGGTAAAATCCTCACAATATTTTCAGCCTCTTCTAATGAACCATTGAGAGCTATTTGCAAATACTTTTTTTTATTATTTAGTGTCTTTTTTTCCCGAATAAATAAATTAGCAACCTTCACGCTAGCGTCACTAAACTGTTCTAAAGATCTATTAATCAACGTCGCCCAGTTAAAAATTAACGGAGTGGGCGTATTTTCTTTTGAATTTATTAACAGGGCTGACTCCACTCGGGTGCTCTGTTTTGATTGATTTTGTGATAAAAAAGGTATCTGCAAATTAGTAAATTTTTTCTTCTGCATAAATACAGCTACCAAAATAACTAAAGCAAGCAAAGCAAAAATTGGATCAAGAGTAAACAAATAAAAAAATAATATTACTAACCAATAATTATTTTTAATATATTTTTTTAATTTATCTTTTTCCATAAGCTTTGATGGTGCTTAAAAAATTTTCAGCCAAAACTTTGGAGTTATGTGGATCATCAAAAAAAGAACGCCAAATTACAGCAATATCAACGCCATTGAAATAAGAGCGATTAACATCCTTGAATGTTTCACCGCCAGCCACAGAAATCATTATATTATAAGCTCCTTTAATACGACTAATATTGTGATAGGGTATCATTTTCTCTTTATTTTGTACTTCATCAACTCCCCGGTGTAAAACTACCACGTCAGGCAATACTTTCAGTTGTTGCAAAACTTCAAAAGGAAATTCAATATTCATCATATCCAACATGGAGTCAATGCCTAGCTGTTTACAATGCTTTATAAATTCATTGATAGTTTCAATCGGAGCCAAGCCCAAGCAAGTAGCTGCTTTGGCACCAGCTTCAGCCGCCATACTGACCTCAGTAAAACCACGATCCATACACTTCAAGTCAGCCACTATATAGCCGGGCTGGCCCAATCGGTTTGACCACAAATAATTAATTTCAACAATGCCATGTCGTCCATATTTTTTGATAAAAGTTGTACCAGCTTCAATAATTATAAATTGAGATGCTGGTAATTGACTAATCATACCACCAACTTCATGAAGCGAGCGATTCAAAGCTATTTGCAAATATTTTTGATGACGGTTCAGTAGCATATTTTATGGTTGTAAAGCTTGTTCCACATCTCCGTTAACGGAAATAATTACACTTTTTACTGTGGGAAACTGTAATAATGTTTTATTGATCTGCTCACGAATTGTCGATACCTGGCAAGAACCACCAACCTGAAACTGTATCTGCTCATTAAAATCAACCCTAGCCACTCCATCATCAATGGTCAATGAATTTATTTTTACATTGGAATTGATGGCTGTATAAAAACCATTTGTCTTGTCATTGACGCTAGGCCCAGCCAACAAAGCAGTCAGCGCTGCTCTAGCTACGGCTATTGACTTCGGCACTTCCTTGTTGACTGATTCCAAATATTTACAATCAAAATCGTCTTGTCCGGCTGTCTTGCTGGTCGCAAAATAAACCTTGATCAACATTGTGTCTTGGTTGAAACTGATCGGTATAATTAGCTGATCATCATATTGGGCATCGCCTGATGGATTATCTTTCTTCAAAACCAAAAATCCCTGCTTTGACAAAGGCCGCGCAAAATCAATAGTGGCTTCAAAAGGCACAAAATCCTCAGTCATCCAATCTTCCATACTTTTAGCAATACCCGTTCCAATAACAAACTGCTTGTCATCCAAAACTTCCACTGGAAATGAGGCCTCAAAAAACCAATTACCTCTGGCCTGACCCTTAATAACGACGGGTGTAGATATTTCTTGGTTGGCTTGTGGTTCAAGCACTTGAATCAAATCGCTTTTTTCAAGTTGGTTGCCAATATCTTCCTTAAAAATGCGTCCATCGGGCGTCCGACAAGCGCGAGGCCAGGACTCCATTATCGCGTAATTAGCATTAAGACAATCTTGAAAATTGTTAATGTCATTAGTAATTGGAGATTTTTTTGAATTCTGCAAAAGAAAATAAAAACCAACAGCCAACAAAATAACCACTATTAATAAAATTATCAATTTTTTTGACATAATAATTATTGATTTATAGAAGCCATGAATAAATCTTCATAAGGCCGATGTGGCAAATGACCAATGTTGTTGATATAATTTATTTTGACATAACCATCAGCGTCAATAACCAACTTTGATATAGATGATTGGTATATTTCCATGGACAAAAAACCAATAACATCAGCATTGAGAATACCCGTAAGTATAGAGCGAATCAAATTGCCATGGCAAAAAACAGCTATTTTTTTATTTTTATTTTTTTCATAAATATCCGCTAACAATCTCCTAGCTGATACTTGAGTTTTATCTAGCTCTTTCTCCATTTGACGATAATTTTTGATACGCCTTACTCTGGTTTTATCACTCATATTGAAATACTTAATCTTGTACCAATTTTCCCAGTTGATTTCATTGAGGCGACGATCAATGACTGGATGCAGTTTCAAGGCCTCAGCCAAGGGCTGAGCAGTCATTTTTGAACGCCTAAACTGACTAGCGTATATTTTGTCTATGCCCAGAGTCAATAATTTTTTAATCAAAAAACCACGCTGATGCGAGCCAATACCAGACAAAGGCATTTTCAGATCACCAAGCTGTTCTTGCAGTTCATAAGCTGGATGACAATGCCGAATCAAATAAATACTAGTATAGGGTCCAGTGACTTTTGGTCTTTTAAAAGAATAGGGGTTGGCCAAAATATTTTCTGGAGTGTTTTTTAGATCACCGATCTTTTTATTTAGTACTTTTTTCTTCATAGGATTAACTTTATTTTTTCTTGGCTTTGGGCAATAAATTTTTTAATAATTCTTCGGCCTCTTGGCTTTGGGGATTTTTTTGTTTCTTGGCTTTTTTTATAATTTTTTTTAAATCATCTTTGACACTCAAAATCATGCCAGCTATGGAATAGGACTTTATCGCTAGTAGTAAATCACCGTTTTTAGCGGCTGAAGCCGCAAAGCCACAGAGGCGACTTACTTTACTATGATCCATAATACCGCCAAACTTTAACTTTTCAGAAATTGCTGTCACATAATTTTCGCTGTTATCAACTATACTGCCCTCAAAATCAACGCCAAGATTTATTTGATTTAACAATTCTTGGATATACTGACCTTGATTTTTTTTGGCTTGCTTGATAGCTTCTAGCTCCATGCGATATCTTGTCAATTTATCACTATGACGATTAATGGCTGTCAAATCACCAGTATTAGCCATACTAGTCAGTCCAGCAAAAATAATATTTTTTTCCAATAACTCACTTTTTTTATTCAGCAAACTACTGAGCAGGTCCATTTTTCCAGCTCTAATCTGCAAAGTCAAATAATCGCACTCGCCTTGGCTGATCATCATGGACTGCAAAAGTTCTTCTCTTTTCAAAACATGATCGTGATGGATGGCAGCCAAATTTGAAAAAAAATTAACTAACCCCGTATTTGACTTCGGACTAGCTTTGCTTTCGTTATTTTTTAATAAATCTTCAAAAGCCATAATTGTTTATATTATAGCATAAAAACACACTTTCTTTTATGGTTGACTTTTTAATGATTTTATCCTATAATTTAATCCGTTATTTTAATTTTTACCGGAATAGCTCCCGCCTACTCCGCCAGCTGGCGGATACGGCGGGCAGGAAGTGGCAAAAAATAGTTAAAACATTTTTATTACTTATTTTGATAAAAATTTATTTCATGTGCCGGGATAGCTCAGCTGGTAGAGCAACGGTTTTGTAAACCGTAGGTCGGGGGTTCAAATCCTCTTCCCGGCTCCACTCGATTCGTCGAGCTAAGCTCGACTCACTCGTGGTCTACGGTGCTTAATCGCACCTCCGACCATTCTCCTCATAAAGAATCGAGTGCCCTGAGCGGAGACGAGCTTAGCTCGTCGTAGTCGAAGGGCATGAGACTTAAAATCGAGAGGCATGAAATTTAAATATAAAAAATAACCAATATTATATAATTAATTCATAATTAACTTTACCCCGTTAAATAAATTTAATTTTCAGGGGTATAAAAATTAGTAGAAAGTTTATAATTTTTGGTTTAAATTTGTTAAATATTAATAATTAAATTTAAGATTTTAAATTAAAATTTAAAATCTTATTTAACGGGGTAAATATGCCACAAGACAATTTAATCAAACTAGAGTGCGCTGATTGCCATAAAATAAACTATCATAGCAACCGCAACAAAAAAACCATCAAGGCAAAATTGGAATTGCAAAAATATTGCCGTCATTGCAAAAAGCACACTCATCACAAAGAGACCAAATAACTTGGTCTTCTAAGGGGGAGTAGTATAGTGGTAGTACAGGGGTCTCCAAAACCTCTAGCGAGGGTTCGATTCCTTCCTCCCCTGCCAAGCTTAAAACAGCCCTAATACTGGCTGTTTTATTGTGCTTTTTACAATGACGGCAAGGCCATATCTTTTGCTGGTCCAGATGAAAGAATGGCTATCAGACAAATTGAAAGGTTAATAAAAAAAACTATCCCCATCATAGCCCTTCCTATTTTGCCACCAAAACGCGCTGTACGTTTTGTGCCTAGAGTAATTCCAAGCAAAGGACAATATCGCGGTCGCAGTCCCAAAACATTCAACAGTCGACCAAAAAAATTTAATCGCTATTAATAAATAAAAAACATCGTTCTATCCAAAAATAACCAAGCGATGTTTTTTTATTTGCTCTTAACCGCTAGCTGACCACAGGCCGCTTTGATATCGCGACCAAAACTATAACGCTGAACAACGCTAACGCCAGCTTTGTCCAAAATATTTTTAAAATTTTGAATTGTCGCGCTGTCTGAAGAGCGGTAAATGCCAGTAGAATTATAAATAATCAAATTAACCATATAGAGGGGCTTGTTCATTATTTTGGCTAATTCCCGAGCGTGCTCGACTCTATCATTTACTCCTTTGATCATCAGGTATTCAAACATGACTTTGCGACCGGTTTTGGCAATGTATTTGTCAATGGCCTTGAATAGCTTATCCAAAGGAAATCTTTTGTTGATGGGCATCAATTCACTGCGCAATTGGTCATTGGGGGCGTGCAAAGAAATAGCTAAATTGACCTGCATTTTTTCCTCGGCCAGTTTGTCAATGCCTGGTAAAATCCCACAAGTGGAAATAGATATATGGCGAGCGCCAATATTAAAGCCATTTTTGTCATTAAAATATTTTATGGCTTTGATAACATTGTCATAATTCAAAAATGGCTCGCCCATACCCATAAACACAACATTAGATACTCGGTCATTATTTTTATGCAAAATCCTTGAAAAAAGCAAAACCTGTTCTACTATTTCGCTAGCGGTCAAATTTCTTTTCAAGCCCATCTGACCAGTGGCGCAAAATGTACAAGCCATAGGACAACCAACTTGAGTAGAAACACAAACCGTGTGCCGGCCATCACGATGCGCCAATAAAACACTTTCTATCTGCAAACCGTCTTCCAAGCTAATCAAGGCCTTGGTGGTTTTGTTGTCTTTGGACTCAAATATTTTTGCTTCAATTTTGAGTGAACATTCTTTGTTCAACTGCTCAATCAGCGCTTTGGGAAGATTCGAGGCCTCCGACCAATTACTCAAAAAATTTTTGAAAATGGCTTCTTGACACTGCTTGACTCGATACTTTGGCTGATTAGTCAAAACTTTGTATAGCTTATCTAAATTCATTAGATTGAAATAATAATTATTTTTATAACTGCTAATTCATTACCACCAAGATTTTGATTCTTGTCCGAGTTCTTTGTGTAACTCTTCAATCAATTGCTTTTGTTTCTTGGATAATTTGGTAGGCACTGCCACTTGAATAGAGACCACTTGATCTCCCCTATTTTTGGAATTTATCTTGGTCAGGCCTTTGTTACGCAAAATAAATTTTTTGCCGCTCGGGGTGCCACTGGGTATTTTTAATTTTACTTGGCCATCGATAGTGTGGACATTGATCTCGCCACCTAAAGTAGCCGTGGCAAATGGTATTTTTTGTTCACTAAACAAATCAAAGCCCTGACGCTCAAAATGCTCATTAGGCAAAACATGGACCGTGATGTACATGTCACCCGCTGGAGCTTTGTTTGGCCCGCTGTTGCCCTGACTAGACAGCTTAATGGACTGACCATCGTCAATACCAGCCGGAATCTCAACCTTCAAACTTTGTTCTCGCCAGATATTACCCGCGCCCCCGCAATTGGAACACTTTTCTTTGATCACTTGACCAGCTCCTTGGCAACTAGGACAAATGGTTTGGGTGCGAAATTGACCCAAAATAGTCGTTGATATTTGACCACTGCCTTTACATTGCTGACAAGAGCTAAATGACTTACCATCTTTGGCTCCACTACCTTGGCAGTCCTGACAAATATCCTGTTTTCTTATCTTAATATTTTTAGCTACCCCAAAAGCGGCCTCTTTGAGAGTAACCTCGATATCCAGCTGGATATCAGAACCCCTGCGACGCCGTGACCGGCCTTGAGTAGCACCACCGAAAAAACTACTAAAAATATCACCCAAATCAAAATCGAAATTAGCTCCTTGGGAGGAAAAACCTCCGCCTTGAGCATTAGCATTTTGAAAGCCGCTAAAATCAAAACCTCCGCCTTGAAAAGGTCCTTGGTTGAAGCCATTGTTTTCAAAAGTACTGCCAAATTGATCGTACTGAGATTTCTTTTCTTTATTACTAAGCACTTGGTAGGCCTCGTTTATTTCCTTGAACTTCTCGGCATTACCATTGCTTTTGTCTGGGTGGTGTAGATGAGCTAGTTTTCTAAAAGCTTTTTTGATATCAGCTTCTGAAGCCGAGCGCTCTACTCCCAATACTTTGTAGTAGTCCTTGGACATTAATTATTTTTTATCCTGATCATTGACTTCCTTGAAATCACCTTCCACTGGCTCATCTTTTTTGGCATCAGAACTATTTTGCTCTGGATTGGCCTGCTGGTCCGCCGAAGCTTCAGCGGAGGCGGAATAAAGAGCCGCGCCAATTTTTTGGACAACTTCCTCAAGATCGGCAATGGCTTTTTTGATGGCCTGTACATCACCGGCCTCCTTGACTTTGCGCAAGGGCTCCAATTTATCTTCAATGGCTTTTTTATCTTCTTCCTTGATTTTTTCCTTCATGTCTTTCAAGAATTTTTCCGTGGAGAAAATAATCTGCTCAGCGTGATTTTTGGTCTCTACTACCTCTTTTTTCTTCTTATCTTCATCGGCATGAAGTTCAGCATCTTGTTGCATCTTTTTTATTTCTTCCTCAGAAAGCCCAGAAGATGAGCGAATAGTAATGGACTGTTTTTTGCTGGTAGCCCGATCAATAGCCGAAACATTCAAAATACCATTGGCATCAATGTCAAAGGTCACTTCAATCTGTGGCACACCCCTGGGAGCTGGCGGAATACCAGACAAAGTAAAGCGTCCCAATGTCTTATTGTCAGCGGCCATTTCTCTTTCACCTTGCAAAACATGGATTTCCACGCTGTCTTGACTGTCAGCGGCTGTAGAAAACACCTGACTCTTGGAAGTAGGAATAGTTGTGTTGCGAGGAATCAAAGGAGTGCGTATGCCACCTAAGGTCTCAATGCCAAAGGTCAATGGTGTCACATCAAGCAATAAAACATCTTTGACATCTCCCTGCAAAACTCCGGCTTGCACAGCAGCTCCCAAAGCCACTACTTCATCAGGATTGACTGAAATATTTGGTTTTTTGCCAAAAAATTCCTCCACTTTTTTTTGTACCAAGGGCATTCTGGTCATACCACCAACTAAAATAACCTCTTCAATATCGCTGGTTTTCAAATTAGCGTCAGCTAAGGCCTTACGACAGGGCTCAATAGTCTTGTCCACCAAATCACGAATCAACTCTTCCAGCTTGGCGCGAGTCATTTTTAAAATCAAATGTTTGGGGCCAGAGGCATCAGTAGTAATAAACGGCTGATTGATTTCGGTCTCCATGCTAGATGATAATTCTATTTTAGCTTTTTCAGCTGATTCTTTCAGACGTTGTAAGGCCAATTTGTCATTAGATAAATCAATGCCTTCCTGTTTTTTGTATTCTGACAAGATCCAAGCAATAATTTTTTGATCAAAATCATCACCGCCTAAGTGCGTATCACCATTGGTTGATTTTACTTCCACTGTATCTTTGGAAACATCCAAAACAGACACATCAAAAGTGCCACCACCCAAATCATAAACCACGATTTGCTGATCTTTTTTCTTATCAAAACCATAAGCCAAAGCGGCGGCTGTCGGCTCATTGATTATCCTTTTGACATCAAGACCAGCAATGCGACCGGCATCCTTGGTTGCTTGACGCTGAGCATCATCAAAATAAGCTGGTACAGTAATTACGGCTTCGGTAATTGTTTGACCCAAGCGCTCTTCAGCGTCAGCTTTTATTTTTTGCAAAATCATAGCCGAGACCTCTTGGGGTGAATAATCTTTATCAGCAATAACCACTTTGACACCCTCGCCAGCTTGCTTGATTTGATAAGGCATGATTTTCAAATCACGTTGCACTTCAGCGTCAGAAAAACGCCGACCAATCAAACGCTTGACGGAAAATATTGTATTAGCCGAATTTGTCACGGCCTGACGCTTAGCCACAATACCGACCAAGCGCTCGTTATTTTTGGAAATCGCCACGACTGACGGCGTAGTACGATTGCCTTCTTTGTTTTCCAAAATTTTTGGTTGACCACCTTCTATTACCGCCACAGCGGAGTTGGTAGTACCCAGATCGATTCCAATTACCTTACTCATATATGTATTCCTCCTTTTGATGTCTCTTCATCATAAAGCTAAGTATCGAATCGGGAAAAAACAAGGGAAGCGGGAAAAATTATTCGTTTCCGTTTTTTGCCG
>CALMZN010000068.1 GCA_937870675.1 uncultured bacterium | reverse complement strand
AAGTATTCAAAAAAATAAATATTTGCTACGTAGTGGTCATAAGTATAAATTTAATACTATCGGGGATCGTCTAATGGTAGGACGCTAGGTTCTGGCCCTAGTAATCGGGGTTCGACTCCCTGTCCCCGAGCCAAATATTTTTTTAATTACACAATGAATTTTTTAAGTAAAAATTGGATCAAAATTATTGGGCTGTTTATTTTATTATTATTTTTGTTTTGGTTATTTTTTATAAAATTAAACCAAAAAGCAACAGCGCCAAATAACGAAAATTTAAATATTAATACTAATGAAAATTTGCTGTCTACCACTACTGCTGTAGACGCGTCATTACCACAAAACATTATGCCAATTGTAAAAATACAAACCACTAAAGGCGACATCACTATAGAGCTTTTTAATAATGACGCACCCAAGACCGTGGCCAATTTTCTGACTTTAGTCAATAAGGGCTTTTATGATAATGTGATTTTTCATCGAGTAATTTCTGGATTCATGATTCAGGGTGGCGATCCGACTGGCACTGGACGTGGTGGACCGGGCTATCAGTTTGCTGATGAGTTGGACCCCAAAACCGCTTCCTATCAAGCTGGCTATGTGCGCGGTGTAGTAGCTATGGCTAATTCTGGTCCCAACACCAATGGCAGTCAATTTTTCATTATGCATCAAGATTATCCTCTAGATCACAATTATACTATATTTGGCCGAGTAGTGACTGGCCTGGAAGTGGTAGATGCTATTGCTACTAGCAAAACAGATGCTACGGACAGACCGCTAGAAGAAATAAAGATAAAAAAAGCGGAAGTAGTAGAATAATTAAAAAATAATTCTCTTAAAAAAAACGGCTCTAGAGCCGTTTTTTTGCGTCAGAGTAGTAAAAACAAAGAGTTGAATCGCCTTAGGTCTTGCCAAAACATTATAATTCTGGTATTATTGGCACTTATGGAAATTAGAAACATCGCAATTATCGCCCACGTTGACCATGGAAAAACAGCTTTGACTGATGCTATTTTGAAGCAAACTGGCATGTTAGCAGATGAAGGTGTGGGTATGGACTCCAACACGTTAGAAAAAGAGCGTGGTATTACGATTTATTCCAAAAATGCTTCGGTGTTTTATAAAGACACCAAAATAAATATTGTCGACACCCCCGGACACGCTGATTTTGGTTCTGAAGTAGAGCGGGTTTTGCGCTCGATTGACAGCGTCTTGCTGGTTGTTGACGCGCAAGAAGGTCCGATGCCCCAGACCAGATTTGTTTTGAAAAAATCTTTGGAATTGGGCTTGAAGCCAATTGTGGTGCTCAACAAAATTGACAAGCCAGCCGCCAATCCCAATTTAGCCCATGAGCAAGTTTTTGAATTATTTTTGGATCTAGGCGCGACTGACGAACAGTTGGATTTCACCACTGTTTATGCCATTGCCAAATCCGGAATTGCCAAGCGTTATTTGACTGATGATTCTCAAGACATCAGGCCTTTGCTTGATACTATATTAGAAAAAGTTCCACCAGCTACTTCTCAAGTAGATTTGCCTTTGCGTTTTCAACCATTCAATCTTGGTTATGATAATTTCTTGGGACGACTCGCTATTGGCAGAATCTATGAGGGCCAGCTTCAAAACAAGGGAAATTTGGTTTTGAAAAAATCTAACGGTGAAAACAAAACCGGTCGTATTACAAAAATATTTACTTTTC
>CALMZN010000067.1 GCA_937870675.1 uncultured bacterium | reverse complement strand
TTGTTTTAAATATTTTTGTCCAGTCCTAGCTAGTCCGATACAGGAAATAATGAAGGCCATACCAGTCAAAGAAAAAAAAAAAAAATGCCCGGAATTTTTTCTGGAACTTAACCAGCGACCAAAATATAAAGCTCCAAGCACTGGAAAAGCAATCCAACCAGTGCTTTCCGCAAAAACCCTCAAACTGAATGACATCCAATAATTCTTATCTTTGTCGGATTGTTCTTTAGCCATGCTTATTATTTTTAAATAATACCAGCGCTCTTTTGGCGAACGAAGAAAAAGTGCGGCTATATTTTAGCTAATTTTATAAACAAAGTCAATATCAAAAAAAACTAACCCTGCACCGTACGATGCAGTTTTGTTATTTCAAATATTGCCCATTTCTTTCATTTTACCTATAATACTCTATATGCTTACCCACAAAGAATTAGCTTGGCTCAAATCTCTGCAAAGCAAGAAAGACCGTGATCAAGAGCGGTGTTTTTTGGTGGACAACCCCAAAGTAATTAGCGAGCACAAAAAATCCAAATATTTTAAAAAACTATACGTCACTGAAAGTGCCAGCTTAAAATACCAAAAATATTGGCTCAATACCGACTACACCATAATTAGCCAGGCCGAATTAAAAAAAATTTCACCCAGCACTACGCCTCAAGGAGCGATTGCTGTTTTTGCTTTTTTACCAGAAATAAAATTCAGCCACACAACTTCTGTTGTTTTACTGCTTGATGGCCTTCAAGATCCGGGTAATATCGGTACTATTTTACGCACGGCTGATTGGTTTGGCGTCAAAGATATTTTTTTAAACTCTACTTGCGCTGATGTTTATAATCCCAAAACAATTGCCAGTAGCATGGGTTCAATCTTTAATGTTAAATTTTACCAAAACCAAAACCTATCCGAAGTAGTTGAAGATCTGAAAAAAAATGATTATAAAATAATAGCCAGTGATAGCCATGGCCAAGATAATACTTTGCCAACAGGAAAATTAGCTATTATTATTGGCAGTGAAGCAGTTGGCATATCAGCCGAGTTGATGGCGCTAGCTGATCAGCACTACCAAATACCAAAAATTGGCCAAGCCGAATCTCTCAATGCGGCTGTGGCAACTGGCATTATACTCTATCAAATAAATTCTAAATAACTAAAGACCCGCGAGGTCGTACCGACCTCGAAGGTCTTTTATAATTTACTCCAATCTCGGTCGATCAATTTCTTCAAATTCCAACTCTCCGCCCTGGCCACTGACTTTCAATATGTCTTTGTCCAATTTTTTAAATTCACGACTGGAAATCTCATAAGTATTGGCCACTGTACTAAGTTGCGGGCCAAGTCTTTTGTGATACTCGGCG
>CALMZN010000066.1 GCA_937870675.1 uncultured bacterium | reverse complement strand
TTTCTCCGCTCCTTGAGAGATCATCCACAAGGAGTATTCTCTTACCCGAAACGTCATGATCAAATGGTCGCATAAGCATTGGCTTTTCATGAACTCTTTCAGGCGGCATGCCTTCACCGTAGAGATTCAACCACAAAAGGAAAAGCTCTTTTTCATAAATAAATGACAAAAGTGAAGAGGGGATTATCCCGCCCCTTGCGATACCAACTATGATATCAAAATTAAATGGGATTTTAATTTCCTTTAAAGAAGAAAAAATAGTTGTCCTTCCAAATTATAATAAAATTATTAAATAAAAAATATGAACCACTCACAAATTTACATTTTAGTATTTATTATCGTACTGGCCGCTATTATGCTGATTTTTGCCAAAAAAAAGATGCAAAGGCCACTTTCTAAATTAGCTATTTTTGCCTTTATATTTGTAATATTCGGAATTATTTTTGGAAATGATGATCGACTTGGCTATGGTTTAATGGGTGTCGGTGTTATTTTAGCTGTTGTTGATATTATTAGAAGGACAAAAGACAAATCAAAAGAAATTAAATAAAAAAATAACTTTATGAAAAAACTAAAAATTTTCACACTCATCGGTCTGGCTCTATTTTTATCTGGTTGCACAATAAATAGTGCGTCTAATAAAAATATCAACCAAGCAAGGCCAAATGAAAATGTTGATAATGTAATTACCAATGATTCTAATGATTCAGCCACGAGTACCATGACTGAAGCACAGGCCAAAGTCATTGCTGAGCAGACCTGTATCAAAGGCGGGGAATCACTAACATCCGGATATTACAATGAAGGCACCAGAACTTGGTGGTTTGACGCTAATCTGAATTCCACGCGCGAAGGTTGCAATCCGGCTTGTGTGGTCAGTGAGGACACCAAGACAGCCGAAATCAATTGGCGCTGTACTGGTTTGATAAAACCCGAAGTAGCTTGTCCGCAGGATGCCAAGTTGTGTCCGGATGGGTCTTATGTTGTTCGCGGTGGCGCTAATTGCGAATTTGCGCTTTGTCCTTAAATAATGCCTTTATTTTTCTCATATTTGGTGCTAAACTCAAGTTGTTTTTAATCAATTTAACATAATTATTGAAGAGGCCTTCAAAATGATAAATAAAGATCAGGCCAAGAAGTAATAAATGAATTTAGATTTGCAAAAAATAAATAAAGTATATTTGTCAGGCATTGGCGGTATTGGGCTGTCGGCTTTGGCTTATTATTTTTTGCAGGCCAAAAAAAAAGTTATTGGTTCGGATATTATCAAATCAGAAGTGACCAAAAGGTTAGAAGCCAAGGGAGTGTTGATCAGCTACAAACAGAAGGCCAGTAATATCACCAAAGATATTGATTTATTTTTGTACACTTCAGCTCTACCAGTTGACCATCCAGAGTTTGTCAAAGCCCGTCGCTTGAAAATTCCCGTTCTTAGCTATTTTGAATTTTTGGGTTTTTTGAGTAAACAGCATAAGACCATAGCTATAGCCGGCACCAATGGCAAGACCACCACCACCGCTATGCTGGGCTTGATTATGGAAAAGGCCGGCTTGGATCCGACTGTCATAGTTGGTAGCATAGTCCCCCAGTGGGGGAGTAATTTCCGTTTTGGTAAAGGTGAGTGGCTAGTAGTTGAGGCCTGTGAGTGGCAAGCGCACATGTTGGAGATCAATCCCCAAATAATTGTTTTGACCAACATAGCGGAGGATCATTTGGATTATTTCAAAGATTTAGCTGATATCAAAAAATATTTTCAACAATTTGTGAACAAACTGCCAGAAAGCGGAGTGTTGTTCAAAAATATTGATGATCAGAATAGTAGTAAAATAAATTTTGGCGGACAGACCGTTAATTTTGGCCAAGCTCCAAGTGTTCAATACTGTTTTTCCAAGCAGGTGATAAAAAAAGGCGAACAAACTTTTACCGTAAAAAAGAAAAACAAAAAATGGGCCGAGTTCAATTTAGTAATTCCCGGTTTATACAATATATACAATGCTCTGGTAGCTATTGCCGTAGCTGATCATATTGGTATCAACCAGCACCAGATTTGGAATGCTCTGCACGAATTCAATAGCACTTGGCGTCGATTTGAGCGCGTGGGTTTATGGAAAAACAACATTGTGATTTCTGATTATGCTCACCACCCAGAAGCTATTCAGGGTTTATTGCAGGCCACCAAAGATTTTTATCCTGACAAAAAAATAATTGCTATTT
>CALMZN010000065.1 GCA_937870675.1 uncultured bacterium | reverse complement strand
ACAGGCCATACACCAGCATGCGCATCGCCATCGCGAAGGCGGCCAGCTTCGGCGCGGAGGCGATCAGCAGCGTGATCGGGGTGGGCGCGCCGTGATAGACGTCGGGTACCCACATGTGGAACGGCACGGCGCCCAGCTTGAAGGCCAGTCCGGAGACGATGAAGACCAGACCGAAGACCAGTTCCTCATTCTCCTTTATCTTGTTAGAGGTAAAAAGATAAACAAAGATAACAGAGTACAGAGGGCCTATCAGGATGTCAAACCAGCGGGATACTAAAAAGGGAAGGGTGATTGTCTGCGTGTCGCTCCACTTCAGAGTAGAGACGACCGGCACTGAACCGTTGATGAAGTAGTAGATCACCCAGAAAAGGGCGATCAGGCCACCGGTCAGAAGAGACCAACGCAACATCATTTGGCTTCTGTGGTATTCCATGGTCTATTCCTTTCGAAAAGGACAATGAAGAATAGGACCTTAAGTCCTGAAAAATAACTATTGAATATTAGCATATTTTAAATAATCTGTCAACAGCTGACTCATTTTTAAAAATAGCTAGTGGAAAAGGAAAGGTTTTAAAATCCTTAAAAGACTTACGATAATCCATTTTCTATGGAAATCATCTATAGCTCAAAAATTAAACGCTAGTTTCTTGAACTCGCCCTGACTATTCTTTTATATTTTAACAAAATATGTTATAATTCATTCTGTTAAATGTCGCCCCGCGACAAGCTTGCGACGCTAGCTTATTTCACGGAGTAAACCTAAGATAAAATCGAGCTCAGCTCGAGATAAAAGCTAAAACAAAAACTATGGAACCATTTTATCGTAAAATTTTTAGCCAATCGTGGCAACTAATTAAACAAAACTTTCAATTACTCTTTTTTGGACTATTTGCTTCACTGCTAGGATTCAATGAAATCAAAATGGTATTTGATTTTCAAAATGCCACGCCTGATTTCTTGGGATCGTGGCTCATCACTTGGTGGACAAACATCCAAAAACTAGCTGGCAACAGTGCTATAAACTGGTCGCAGGCCGACAGCTTTATTATGCTGATTGGTCTGTTTATTATTTTTGCGATTATAGTGATACTAGCTATTTCTTCCCAAGGCGCTCTAATATACAATGCTTCCAAATTTTTAAAAAATGGCCGAAGCAAAACAAACAATGGACTAGCAGTGGCTTTGGATAAATTTTGGCCACTCTTGGGTATCAACTTAATCAACACCATCATTGGCTATTTCTTTATTGCCTTCATAATCAGTCCGTTAGTCGGTCTAATAGCCATAAATAACGGCCTGACTTTTTATTTTCTACTCTCCTTAATCGTCTTTTTCCTCTTGGTCCCACTAATAGTGACTCTTTCCTTTGCTACCCGTTTTGGTATGGGCTATATAGTAATCTACAATCAACCGCTTTGGAAGGCCTTTAACAATGGCTGGGAATTGTTTAGGGCCAACTGGATAATTACTATTGAAAGCGCCATTACCATATTAATTTTTACGGTAATTTATGTGGCTTTGGGCTTGGCCGCTATGGCTTTCATTTTTGCTCCATTCATTGTTTTGGCTCTACTCATGCAAATCAGTCCAATAGTATTTTATCTCTTAATAATCTTAGGCGCTTTTGCCACAGTAGTGGTCTTTTTACTAATTACTTCATTTTTTGGCGCTTTTTACAATCTGCTGTGGACCAATATTTTTTTGTGTCTCAATGGCAAAGCGCCAAGCTACAGCAAAGTACACCGCTTAGCGTACCGACACTTGCCAGCTCTGACTAGATAATTAATAATATTTCTAATCCATCCATACTCTTACAATAAATTGGATGGATTTTTTGATTGACTTTATGCTCTGGCAAAAGTATAATTTAGAGAGATAAGCCAAAAGAAATCTATGGACGACCTAAAAAAAACCGCGCCATTTTCTGATGAAGTGACACAAAAACTAAGCTCCAAGCTTAGTGATATTGCCACAAAAGAAAAAGAAAATGAAATAGAAAAAAAAGCCACGGCTCTTGGTTTGTCATATATTAACTTGGAAAAATTTCCCATTTCCCAAGAGGCCTTAAAATTGATCAGCCAAGACCAAGCTGAAGCCCTACAAACTATTTGTTTCCTATTTACTGGCGAAGAAATCCGCCTCGGCTCTATCAATCCCAACAACCCCCAAGTATCCAATCTAGCTAAAGAGCTGGGCGATAATCACCACGCCCGCATCAAGGTGTACATGATCTCGGAAAATAGCTGGCAATTGGCCTACAAAATATACCAAAAAATACCCACCATCATTCATCTGGAAGGCATCAATATCACTGAAGAGGCCTTGAGTAAATTTGACGAAAAAATAACCAATTTTGACGCTTTGCAAAGCTTAGTTCAGGAAACCAGCTTGACTGAAAGTATTAATTTGATAATCGCGGCTGGAATGAAATTTTTGGCTTCGGATATTCATATTGAGGCCGAAGAAAATGATGTCAAGGTTCGCTTCCGTATTGATGGCACTCTGTACAATGCCCTATCTATGCCCAAAGAAGCCAATGAAAAAATAAACTCTCGCATTAAGTTGCTAGCTAGCTTGAAATTGAACACTGGCGGAAAACCACAAGATGGTCGCTTCACAATTTCCTTAACCAAAGACAAGGTGGATGTCCGCGTGTCTATCATCCCTTCAGCTTATGGCGAAAGCATTGTAATGCGTTTGCTTAGGGCCTCCAGCGCTGGACTACAATTTGACGAATTGGGTCTGAAGGGCAAGGCCTACAATGATCTACAAAAGCAAATGAGCAAACCCAATGGCATGCTGATTGCCACTGGCCCGACTGGCTCTGGTAAAACTACCACTCTTTACGCTATTTTGAACAAGCTCAATCGACCGGAAACAAAAATAATCACTCTAGAGGACCCTATAGAATACAAACTAGCCGGAATTATCCAAAGTCAAGTGGAAAACAAGCCCCACACTGACGCTAAATCGGAAATAGAAAAAAGTACTCGCTATACTTTTGCTCGTGGCTTAAGGGCTTTATTGCGCCAAGACCCCGATGTTGTGATGGTTGGTGAAATTCGCGACCTAGAAACCGCTGATGTGGCTATCAATGCCGCCCTAACCGGACACTTGATGCTCAGCACTATGCATACCAACTCCGCCGCCGCTACTATTCCCCGCTTACTAGCTATGGGCGTGCAGTCATTTTTGCTGGCGCCGGCTTTGGACGCTATCATTGGCCAGCGTCTAGTCAGACGCCTCTGCACCTGACCGGATGATCCTTATAGCTTATATCGGTAACCGGAACTCCCGCGAGAAAATCCGGAGCTGGCGCGATG
>CALMZN010000064.1 GCA_937870675.1 uncultured bacterium | reverse complement strand
ATGATAAAAACCTATTTTGAAGAAAAGCACTTAAAGGCCAAGAAAAAAATCTACTATTTAAAAATAGGGAAATAATTAGGGCGATGCAAAACCCGCCGACCCCCATACTGTCATTCCCGCGAAGGCGGGAATCTACCATTATCATACCAATGGCAAATTAATGATAGATCCCGGATCAAGTCCGGGATGACAACGAGGGTCGGCGGTTTTTTGTTTCTTAAAACATTTATTCAAGGAAGAGTTAAGGGGTCAAAAAGCCCTATTTTATGGTCTTTTTCTTAATATTGACCCCGCTTCGTCTCGCTAAAGCGGGACTTCGCGGGGCGAGATTGGCATAATAAATCCATACTTTAAAATAATCATTTCATCCTAATAAAAAGGTGCTTTTTGAGCATATTGACAGATTTTTATATATATGCTATAATTATATGTTTCCATTTCTAGTCATGTGGTCGAAGCTAACGACGGTCTTCCTCCGGTCGGGGCGAGAGAACACTCTTGCCCCGACCACCCAATTTCTAAAATAACTAATATTTACATATTAATAAATAAGGTGTTTAATAAAATATATGAAGAAAATAAATAAAATCAGCATAATAATCGCCTTGTTAATCCTAACTGCGCCGCTATTTGTCGGGGCTGATGTTGTTATTTCTAATATAAAAATCTTTGATCCGCACAATAACATGGTCACCATATCTTGGGACACCAACCAAGCTAGCAAGGGCTATGTTCATTATGGTTTAAAAGAAAATAATTTAAACATGGTCATGGGCTATGGGGCTTATGACTACAATCACCAAAGTGTTTTGACTGGAATTGTCAAAAATCAAACTTACTATTACAAAATAGTGGCTGAAGATAGTAATGGCCGTTTGGTGGAAACTTTTACGCAAACATTTTCTACCAAGGACATGAAAGATACTCGTCAGCCAACTATTTCTGACTATAAATTATTACAAAGCACTGGCAATGCCGTGGCTATTTCTTGGACCACTGATGAAGCCACCAAGAGTAAGATTGTCTATAACATTATTGATGCTAGTCGCAAATCAACTGTCAATCAAAGTGGCTTTTCTACTTATCATGTTTTGTATATCTACAAACTAAAAGCCAACACTACTTACGCTGCGGAAATTACTGCTACTGATGCTGACAAAAATACCCAAACCAAATATGTTGTTTTCAGCACTTCTTCTGGCACGCAAAATGGCGCTAATTTGGCCATTAGCAATATCAAGCCATTACAATTGGATTTGACTAGAATAGGTGACACTACGGCTTTACTTTCTTGGTCAAGCAACTATATTGCCAACAGTACTATCTACTATGGCACCAAAGCCAACAGCTTAAAACAAAAAATTGAGGTCAGTCCGACTCCCAGATATGAGCATGAAATTCTGTTAACCAAGCTAACACCCAACACTACCTACTACTACAAAATAGTAGTGGAAAAAGGTATTTACAACAAAAAAGTAGAAGCCACTGGCCATAGCTTCATGACTCTGCCCAAGCAGAGCGCTGTTATCATTCCTCAGGTGGCTGGAGATAAAATATATAATGACAAATACGATAGTGATTATGATGGCTACCCTGATCAAGAAGAAATAGTTCACAAATACAATCCCTATGGTTATGGTCGCACAATTTCTGAAATATCACTGCGTCTAAAAAATCCTAATTCATTGGAAGCAAAAAACTCGGCCTATCTAAAAAATTGGCTAAAAAATAACTTAGGCACTTACAATGTGAGCGCTCGGGACTGGTCAGTGTTGATCAATGCCTATACTTATAGTGGCTACTCAGAGCAAGCTATCAAGCAGGCCATCAGATTTGGCAAGACCGTGCATCCGACAATTCCTTTTGCTCAATGGCAAAATAGCAACGATTATAAAAACTACATAAATAAATAAATCGACTATAAAAAACCACCCCCGCGTTGCGGGGGTGGTTTTGAAATATATTTTGTCTTAATTAGACAGCGGCTTTAGCGCTAGCCAAACTTACTTTGACAGCGGCTGGTCCTTTTGGTGTGTCGCTCATATCAAAGCTGACATCATCACCTTCGTGTAATTGGTCAAATGAAATACCATCTAACTCATTGGCGTGAAAAAATAAATCTTTCCCACCGTCTTCTGGGGTGATAAAACCAAAATTTTTGCCTTCAACTAATTTCTTGATTTTGCCTTGCATAATTTTAGAAATAAAGTGAATTAAAGCATATATAAGCTAGAAATTCGACTATATTTCCGCTAGTGCATGCATAAACCATTATTTAGACATTTTTTATTCAAATCTGTGCTAAGCAATAGTTTGTTCATAATAATAGCACCTTTGGAGCTAAATGTCAATGAAATAAAAAACCAGCTCTCCTTGGTGACCCCACCCCACTGCGCACTTCGTGCTTCGTGGGGCGCAGCGGGGAATCGTTTCTAAAAAATAAAATCCCCCCAGCTGGTGACCCTACAGGGAATCGAACCCTGATTGCCAGGATGAAAACCTGGTGTCCTAACCATTAGACGATAGGGCCCCCAGCTGGGGGGATAAATTTCATATTTAAAATATTTTTAATCTACACTGCCAGGATGCTTAGTCCACCGAAGCCTGAAAGGCGAAGGTGGAAAAAACTGGTGTCCCCTGCCTACCGGCAGGCAGGTAACCACTCGCCTCGCTTCGCGGGCGAAGCGGGTTAGACGATAGGGCCAAATATCAAAATACAGACCAGATTATAACTTGATTATGAACAAAAGTCAATATTACACATTACACGCCAGTAGCGCCCTTTAATGTTTTTTGGTATAATAAACCCAGTGAAATACCGCCACCATTGACTTTAATTAATACTTATATAGCTACTTAAATATAAGGTCGAAAATGTTTTAAAACGCATTTGTTGGCGGTAGTTTCCGCGTCAAACGCGGAAACTATTTCACGGGGTAAATACACAAAAATATGAACGAAACAAACATCGTAAGCACAGCATCTACCAGTGTCTTGCCCCAACAAAACATTGGTGGTAAAAGTGAGTTTTTGGATGCTGGCAAAATATTAAGCGAAATATTACAAATCAAAAAAGGCGACCTAGTTGGCGACTTGGGAGCTGGCGGTGGCTTATTTTTGATGCAAATCGCTCGCTTGGTCGGCGATCAAGGTCAAGTTTATGCTGTTGATGTGGTCAAAAATACCTTGTCTGAGCTAGAATCAAAAGCTCGCCTCTCTGGTCTCAATAACATAAAAACTATTTGGAGCAACCTAGAGGTTGTGGGAGCGGCTAAAATAAAAAATGACAGTTTGGATTCTGCTATTTTGGTCAATGTCTTGTTTCAATCACAAAAACACTACGAAATACTGGCTGAAACCACGCGCCTCCTAAAAAATGGTGGAAAATTATTAATCATTGATTGGGAAAACAATAATTTATCTTTTGGCCCACCCAAAGATAGAATTATAGACCTGAACCAAATCATTAGTTTGGCCTCTGAGCTGAATCTTGACCTGACTCAACAGTTCAAAGCCGGTCCCTATCACTTTGGTTTGATATTTACTAAAAAATAACTCCTAAACAAGCACCTTATTTTAAGGTGCTTTTATATTTGACTTTATTTCATAAATTATCTAACATACCTCTTGAAGATAAAAAATATGGATTTAACAAAATTACTTGATTGGAATTACTTATTCCGCGCCTATACTTTTGACACACTGTCTACGCCTTTTCGTATAGCTCTTTACGGCTTTTGTGTCTTAAGCATTGTGGTGGCTATTTTTGCTCAGCGCCAACTAGCCAAAAATTCCGGCGTTATCAAAAAATGGAATAAAAAAATAATCGGCTTTGGCTGGTCTGTGGGCTTGGTGGGGTTATTATTCTTATTATTCCGCGAAACCCGAGCTCTTTACTTGGGTGCCCGCTTCTGGTTACTGCTTTGGCTCTTGGGCTCCCTAGCTTGGCTCATTTATCTAGCTATCTACAAACTCGTGACTGTGCCAAAATTACAGAAGCAAAAACAAGAAAGCATGGAATTCAACAAGTGGCTCCCTAAAGCAAAAAAATAAACCAATAAAAACTATAATTTAAATAAATTAAAAAGTATTTAGCGGTAATTTCCACGTAAAACGCGGAAGTTATTTCACGGGGTAAATAAAAAAACAGGCCTAAAGCCGGTTTTTTATGTCAAAAAAATATTTAGGATATTTGGGTGAAAAAATTGCCCTAAAATATTACCAACAAAATGGTTTTGTTTTGCTAAAGAAAAATTATCTGACTCGCGCTGGTGAGCTAGATTTGGTCTTGAAAAAAAATAAAGTATTTTATGGTATTGAAGTAAAAACTAGAACTAGCTACCAGTATGGTTTTGCCGAAGAAATGATTAATGCCCATAAAATTATGAAAATGAAAAAAGCTTGTCACTCTTTTTCCGCCACGGCTGACTGGCGCTTGGAAATAATAATTATTTATCTCCAAAATAAACAAGCAAAAATAAAGATATTCCCCATCAATGACTGTTGACTAAAAAACATAAATACCGTATAATATCATTGTTAAGCTAGTTTAGAGTATAAACTAGCTTATTTTTTTCCCCTTTAGCTCAATTTTATACTTTGCTTAGGAAAATTATAAGCGCCAAAATTTCATTATAAAGTCAAAAAAATAAAGCTACGGGGAATAAAACGAATTAAAAAAACCTTGCGCTTGCGCGCAAGATCGCAAGGATATTTTATAAGTTAAAATCTAAAACATGTCGAGCAACAACACAATGCTAGCGGCCATCAAGCTGGTTTGCCAAGAAAAAAACTTGTCTACCGAAGCAGTGATCGGCGCTATAGAAGCAGCACTGGCTGCGGCCTATCGCAAAGAGTATGGCACTCCTAATCAAAATATCAAAGTAGTTTTCAACGCTGACAATGGTCAGGCGGCAGTTTTTGATGTAAAAACTGTTGTCGAAGATGTCAATCTAGAGGAGCAAGAAAAACAACTAGAAGAAATGCATTCGCGAAAAGAAGCTGGCGAAGAAATCAATGAAGAGGAAATGATAAAAAAATTTAATCCTCGCGCTGAAATCATGATCTCTGAAGCGCAAAAAATAAACAGCGATTATAAAAATGGCGATGTCATTGAAACCAAATTGCCAGTACCAGAAGAATATGGTCGCATGGCCGCTCAGACCGCTAAACAGGTAATCATCCAACGTTTGCGTGAAGCCGAAAGAGACCATGTTTTCAGTGAATACAAGGACAAAGAAGGCCAGTTGACTTTGGGTACTGTCCAGCGTCGCGAAGGTCGCCGCTTCATAGTTGACCTCGGCCAAGCTAGTGGTGTCTTGCCACCTGAAGAGCAGATTCGCACCGAGGGCTACAATATCGGAACTCGTCTAAATTTTTATATTACCGCGGTGCGTATGGGTACCAAAGGGCCAGAAATTGTTCTATCCCGCACTCACCCTGACATAGTCAAAGAATTATTTGCTACTGAAGTGCCAGAAATTGCCGCTGGCACAGTAGAGATAAAAGCCATTGCTCGCGAAGCTGGCGCCCGCACCAAAATTGCGGTTTTTACCAGTGAAGAAAATATTGACCCCATTGGCTCTTGCGTTGGCCAACGAGGCGCCCGCGTCCAGACAGTAATCAGTGAATTGGGCGGAGAAAAAATAGATATCATCCAGTGGAATAGTGAACCAAAGGTATTTATTGCCAATTCCTTAAGCCCAGCTGGCATCAGCAAAATTGACATTGACGAAGAAACCAAAACAGCTAGGGTCATGGTCAATGAAGACCAGCTATCACTAGCCATTGGGCGCGGTGGACAGAACGCCCGACTAGCCGCAAAATTAACTGGCTGGAAAATAGATATTGTTTCACCTAACAGCCCAGAAAAAACACCAGTTAGTAAACCAGAAATTACAAAAGAAGCTGAAGAAAAAAATATCAATGAAGAAGAAGCAATAAAAGTTGTTGAAAAAGATAAACCAAAAGCAAAAGTAAAGAAAGAGAAGGAAAAGAAAGAAAAAAAACCTGCGAAACTGAAAAAATCTAAATAAGTAATTTTAAAAATTAAAAAAATATGGGAACAATTAAATTACTGGCCATTTTGGCCTCGTTACTTTCTATCGGGTATGGCGCTTGGATGATTACGCGCATTTTAAAAAGTCCGGCTGGCGATGAAAAAATGAAAGAAATCGCCCAAGCCATTCAAGAGGGCGCTAAGGCCTATCTGCTCAGGCAATACAAAACCATTGCCTACTTAGCTGTTCTGTTGTTTATCATTCTCTGGATTGCCATTGGTTTTGGTACGGCTTTGGCTTTTATTATCGGCGCTGTTTTATCAGCCGCGGCTGGCATCATCGGTATGAATGTATCAGTGCGTACTAATGTGCGTACTGCCGAAGCAGCCAAAAAAGATATTCAATCAGCTATGCGCATGGCTGTCATGGGTGGCTCGGTCACCGGTATGCTGGTAGTAGGCCTAGCTCTATTTGGAGTGACTATTCTTTATATTTTGCCTTTTATACAAGTTGAACATTTGGTGGGCTTGGGTTTTGGGGGTAGCTTGATCTCGGTCTTTGCTAGACTTGGTGGTGGTATTTTTACCAAAGCCGCTGATGTCGGCGCTGACTTGGTTGGCAAAATTGAAGCTGGTATTCCTGAAGATGATCCACGCAACCCTGCAGTGATTGCCGATAATGTCGGTGATAATGTCGGTGACTGCGCTGGCATGGCCGCTGACTTATTCGAAACCTATGCTGTGACCCTAGTAGCCACTATGCTCTTGGGTGCTCTTTCTTTCAAAGACACTAGCGGCCAACCATTGGAAAGCGCTATAATCTATCCTTTAGCACTCGGCGCTATTGCTATTGTCACCTCTTTGATTTCTCTGTGGTTTATAAAAATAAACAAAAAACAAACAGTCGAGGAAGTAGAAAAAAGTGGCGCGATCATGAAGGCCTTGTATAAGGGGCTGGCAGTAGCTGGGCTTTTGACTGTTGTTTCTTTTTATTTTATCACCAAGCATTTGATGTCTGACCTCACCAGCAAAAGCTATTTAGATATTTTTTACGCTAGTTTAGTTGGCTTGGTGGTGACGGGCTTGATCGTCTTTATCACTGAATATTATACTTCCACCAAATACAAACCAGTAAAATCAATTGCCAAGGCCTCAGAGACCGGCCACGGCACCAATGTCATCCAAGGGTTGGCTATCAGTATGAAATCAACTGCTTGGCCAGTACTAGTCATTGTGGCTGGTATTATCTTTTCTTATCACTTTGCCGGTCTCTACGGCATTGCTATTGCCGCTATGAGCATGTTGTCTTTGGCTGGAATTATTGTCACTATTGATGCTTATGGACCAATCACTGACAATGCTGGTGGCATTGCTGAAATGGCTGGCTTGCCAGAGAGCGTTCGCAAAATTACCGATCCTTTGGACGCTGTAGGCAATACCACCAAAGCCGTGACTAAGGGCTATGCTATTGCTTCAGCCGGACTGGCCGCTTTAGTCCTGTTTGCGGCCTATACCAAGGAACTGGAAAATATTAACTTAAATATTATTTTCAGCTTAGATAATCCTTATGTCTTAGCCGGCTTATTTATCGGTGGTCTTTTGCCATATATTTTTGGGGCTTTATCTATGGAAGCTGTCGGCAAAACTGCTGGCTATGTGGTCAAAGAAGTACGCCGTCAATTCAAAACCAAACCGGGTATTATGGATGGCAGTGAAAAACCTGACTACGGATCAGCAGTTGATATTGTCACTAAGGGCGCCTTGAAACAAATGATAATCCCAGCCCTGATCCCCGTCCTAATCCCAGTGATTATCAAAATAGCTTTTGGGACAAACGGCTTTACTGTCTTGGGCGGAGTGTTAGTGGGTAGCATTGTGACTGGCTTGTTTGTGGCTATCTCTATGACCTCTGGTGGCGGTGCTTGGGACAATGCCAAAAAATACATTGAAAGCGGACACTATGGCGGCAAGGGTTCAGACGCCCACAAAGCCGCTATTACCGGTGACACCGTTGGCGATCCTTACAAAGACACGGCTGGCCCAGCCATCAACCCTATGATCAAAATACTCAATATAGTTGCCCTGCTCTTGATCGCCATGATGAAATAAAAATACCCCCTCTTTTTCTCCCCCTTACTAAGGGGGAGATGTCCGAAGGACAGAGGGGGTTTTATTTTTTACAAAAAATCAGACCACAATTAAGGCACCAGCTCTTGCCAAGAACAGTCTTCAATTTCCTGATTGCAAGCATATCTTACTTTGCGCGTGGCTTTGGTGGTGCTAGCTGTGGACTCAATATTTGAGTTGCACTCATAGTCCTCACCGCAACCCTCGGGCCAAGGAGTGATGATTAAATTAGTATTGGAAAAACTAAAGCGAAGACCTGAGTCCGTGGAGTGTCTTTCGGCAAAATATAGTTCTACCAAATTATCACCCTCTCTCAAATACAAACTACCCGACACTGTAAAAGCATCGTGAGTGCCACTGTTGTTCACCACTACCAAGCCCTTGACAAGCAACCAAGAATCATCGTCAGAGGCCAAAGAAAAATTATAGTACCCACTACTGGGGGCTGTCACTTTGGCGCGCCAATGCATACCAAAATAATAATTATGTACTAAAGTCGCTAATTGTCCTGTCCGGTCATCCCATATTGTTCCATCATAGGGGAACCAATGATCAAGATCTGGACCAAAAACCAAGTTAGCGTCAATCTGTTCGTGAGTTTTGTAAATATCATCATACCAATCGTGTTGCGTTGGCGAAGGAGTCGCTCCGGGTAAAGGACTAAGCTCCATATCAGGATGACTAGCTAGATAATTAAAATACTCCCCCCACCAACCACTGCCCTCTGCATACAAACACTCGGGAGGTACCTCGCAAGTACCAGAAATATTAATAAACTCACTAGTCGAGGTGACACTGCCCACACTTAGTTCTGGAAAAGTGAAATTATCTGGTTGTTTACGCAATTGAATTAGGGCCTCGCCCACTCCTGACTCAGCGCTATAAAAACTCTGCAAAGAGTCGGCAAATGACTGCACTCCCGAACGACTATCCATGACTATCAGCATCAAAGATAAGACAATAGACAAAACAACAGCCGCCACCACTATTGATGATATTAGCGCGGCTGATCCTTGTTTATTTTTTTGCCAAATTTTGATCATAATTATCTAATGCTTAAAAAAGTGCTATAAGTCCTCTGAGCATAACCATATTTGTCTTCTGAATTTCCATAAGTCAAGGTAAAGGATAAAATTACCCCTTGATTGGTCTGGCCATAATTGTCTGACATGGGAGTCAGAATAATATCACTGACCCGCACATTATCTGAATTCAATAAGTATGGCACAGCCGTTGATTGGTCTGGATAAACACTATCAGTGGCCTGTGTTTCTCGATAAACAAAATTTTCATCTTCAATGGCTAGGTTGAAGCGACGATCAGGTGGCACATAAAACATAATATTTTGTGAACCCCCACCCAAATCATCTATAGTACCGACATTATGCAATTTGTTGAGCATAAAAGACATAATGTATCTAGCATTTCTAGCCACTACTTCTTCTGACTTGAACAACCTTTTGGAATTAAAAATATTTACTACCAAGCTAGCAATCATCAGTAAAAGCATACTGGTAATAAATAAATAAACCAGTGTTTCAACCAAGGAAAATCCTTCCGATTTATTTTTTTTGTTCAAGTAAATCATGGAAATATCGAGTAACTAATAATAACCTCTTCCAAAGTCGGCGGTTGCAAACTGTTATTGTTTTCTAAAAATAATTTATACCTTATATATCTTTGATCAAGGTGATAGTTATAATTTATCAGCTCCCTAGCCCCATTGGTATAGTAGCTAGTAGCTGTCCCATCAGGACCAACGTAGTTCCAAGGGCCAGACGCTTGATTGCTAGTGGCTAATTGAAACTTAATAGTCGTATTTTCTGGAGCAACGCCAGTCCATTTAATCCAATTATAAGCTAACTGACTGCTACCAGTATCAAAGGTGGATGATTCTATATAGCCAGAAGAAGCATAGTCGCAATTGGCGACTAGAGTTGACACAATAAAAAATTCGGCGCTATCGCTAGTAGTGGCCGCATATATAGTGGAACAATTAGCTGATAATCCTAAAATATAGCCCGTCAAATTAAAGCTAGAAATTGGCTTGACTGTAGATGGGTAGCTAATATCGACTACTCGCAATTCTTCAGTAGACAGTGCTGTGCCTAGTAAAGCATAGGGGCCTACCAGACCAAAAGAATAAATGTCAGCTCCCACCTCATAATAACCCATCAAAACTGGATTGGCTGGATCTTCAAAATTAATAATGTAAAATTCTGCCCCATAATTACTTCTAGTTGAAACATAAGATATTTCTCCCCTAACCTTGATATCAGTGGCTCGCAATGTCCCAGACAAATTATATTGCCCTGCTAAAAATATATTATACGGATTTGTGACGTCAATTACTTGGATTTCTTTATTTGGATCCTCGGTGGCAACATAAAGATAGTTTTCATTTATGTACAATTCATTACCCAAGTAACTGACGCTGATGGTATCCAATAATTGCGGACTATTGGGGTTAGTAATATTGTAGGCATAAACTATCGTCCCCTGCACGATATAAGCTTGATTTTGATTTACCACTACATCCAAAGCATCGCTACTCCCTCCCAAACCAATACGAGCCACTCTTAATGGGCTATAAGGATTAGAAATATTAAATACTTGAAACTCATAGCTATCATCACGAGTAGCCAAATAAGCATAATCACCCTGTACCACCACTGAAGTCACACCATTGCCAACATTATATGAACTCATCAAGCTAGGATGATATATATCCACAACATCCAGTATATAAAACTCACTACCGCTAGTATTATTATCCGTCACCAAATAGGCAATATTATTGGTTTCATAAACATCATTATTATTTGATGTGCTGGGGGCGTCATAGACGGCTGTGGTAGTAGCTATATTCCAATCCAAAGTACCGGCAATCAAGGTAGCTACACCGGGGATAGTCACGTCAACCCCAGCATCTTTATTAAAAAATTTAGCGCTATCAAGCCAGTCGCTTTGGCCAGCGCCCCCCACCCAATCCTGCTGTTTCCAGCGATTAGCTTTAAAGCGATAAATATAGGTTTCTAGCTTTTCTTGCTTACTAGCTCCCGTCTTGCTCAACCAATCAACAGTCACTACTACTTTCTTGGTGTCAGGATCGATATTGCTACCGGTATTTATATCACCATAAACATTACCCTGATAAACCGACTGTCTATTCACAGCACTCACCATCACTGTCCTAGTATATTTATTGTCCAACAGCTCGCTACCAGAACCTATTTCCCAAACAACACCATTTTTTACAAAATGATAACTGCCGATTGCCAGCTGATCCCAAGTCATAAGTTTGGCCGCTTCAATGCCCTCGACAGCATAATACAAGCTTTGGGTGCGCTCATCATTAATTTTGCGAATATGACTATTAAAGCGACTAATATTAAAAATACCGGTGATAATCACCGCAATAAAAGCAATAGCAATTAATATCTCAATTATGGAAAAACCAGCTTGTTTATTTTTAATTAATTTGCCCATTATCTTGAATAGTAATTACTTTTGTTTTAGTGGAATCAGAATTAGCCACCACCGTTATTTGTCCAGTATTGACTGTCTGACCAGTGTATTTGGAAAAAACTACATCCGCTCCATAGCCACCGGCACCATCAGACAAAGAAATTTCCGGATTCAAAATTTTAACACCTCGCAATTCTTTTATTTTATTATCAGGGTTGGCTTCATTATAAAATGACCCAGAAAAAAGCACGTACTGATCAATGGCCAAGTGCACTCCCCAATTTTTGTTATCAGCCGCGGCTATGGCCTTGGCTTGAGCCAAAAAAATTGTGCTTTTTAGTTCATCCGTGGAGTTGACCAGAGTCACTTCTTTTTGCCAAGCAGAATAAGATGAAAAGCTTAAAAGTGAAATTATGGCAAAAATACCCAAAACAATAAGCAACTCAATGTAAGTCAAGCCCAATCTATTTTTATACATAGTTTATTCTGAAAAACTTTGCGTCAATTCGTACATCGGCGATATGACTGATAGGGCAATAAAGCCAACAGCCACACCAACCAATACCAGTAAGACTGGTTCAATAATAGTTGATAAATTAGCCAAAACATTATTGACCTTTTCTTCGTAATACTCTTCGACTTTTATTAAAATATTTTCCAGCTCTCCAGTTTCTTCTCCCACATGACAAAGTTGTATAGATAAAGAAGAAAACAAGTGAGGACGGCTAGACATAGAGTCTGACATGGATTTGCCCTTTTCCAGCTCCGTGGCCATTTTCAAAATTTCTTGCCGGTAATACAAGTTGGGTGTTGTCTTGGCCACTATATCTAGACACTTCACAATAGACAAGCCAGCGGCCAGTAAGGCGTGCAAGTTGCCGGCAAACCTAGATATACACAATTCTCTTACTAAAGAGCCAACAAAAGGCACTTTGAGCATCAACTTGTGCCAAGCCAAACGGACAGCATAAATTCTGGCCAAAAAAATAATGATTAATATCAGCACCAGCAAACCGCCAATCATGTACCAGTAATAATACTTGGTGGCCCACAACATCCATTGCACAGCCAACAAAATCACCGGCAATTTTACTTCCGCTTCAGCAAAAACATCAATAAGCTGAGGAAACACAAAAAACGCTAAAAATAAACTAACGCCAAGCATGGCGACAATAACCACGCAAGGATAAATCAGGGCACCCACTACTTTGGCTCGTAAGCGCCTCTGGGCTTTTATAATATTGGCCAAATGGCCAAGGGACTCTGCTAGACCCCCCGTATTTTCACCAACCTCAACTGCTGAAACAATCATTTCTGTAAATACTTTGGGGTAATGCTTCATGCTTTCCGACAATGACTGGCCATTCTCAATCAAACCATAAATGTGTCCCAAGATGCTTCGGAAATATTTATTTTTTGTCTCACTGGTTATGGTCTGCAAAGCCGGAGCTAGAGCTAAACCAGCTTTGATCATGGTGGACAAATTATCCAAAAACAACATTTGATCGGCTGAAGTCACCCGACCAAATAAAAACCTTTTTTTCTTAGGCGCTTTATTTTTTTTAAGATTTTGCTTGCTATTTTTGTCGGGGATGTCTTTCAACTTCTTAGCCAACTCTGGTTTAACTTTGGTTTTCAATTTTCCAGTATCATCAATTTTGTGATGCTTTATGTCTAAATATTCCATTTTTTATTTTTACTCAGTTAATTTTGTTTTATTCACGCTTAATGCGCAGAACTTCTTCGATGGTAGTTATGCCCAAAAGAGCTTTTTGCATACCATCTTCAAAGATGGTGACCATACCCTCTTCCATGGCTACTTTTTGAATTTCGTTTGATGAGGCATTACGAATCAAGCATTTTTGCACGGCCTCGGTGTTTTGTAAAAGCTCAAAGACGCTAATTCTTTTGGAATATCCTGACTGGTGACAACGGGCGCAACCCTTGCCCCGATAAAATGTCAGTTCACCAAATGTTTTTACTTTTTTATCAACCAAACCTTGGGTCTTGAATCGCGTCAACATAGTATCCAGATCAAATTCTTTGGATAGACTTTTTAGCTCTTCAGCAGTTAGTTTGAAACTAAAAATACAATCCAAACAAATGCGCCGTACCAATCTTTGGGCAATGACAATATTCAATGTGGAAGACACCAAAAATGGCTCGACATCCATATCCTGCAAGCGTGGTGGAGCACCAGCCGCGTTGTTGGTGTGCAAGGTGGACAGTACCAAGTGGCCAGTCAAAGCGGCGCGCACAGCAATCTGCGCTGTTTCTTTGTCTCTAATTTCTCCGATCATAATAATATCGGGATCTTGCCTGAGTAATGAACGCAAACCATTGGCAAAAGTATAGCCAGCTTGAGTATTGACCTGTGTCTGATTGACGCGATGCACGCCATATTCAATAGGATCTTCAATAGTGCAAATATTTACTTCCTCGGTATTCAAAATATTCAAAACGGCATATAGCGTAGTGGTTTTGCCTGAACCAGTGGGGCCAACCACCAATATCATACCAAAGGGCTTTTCCAACTGCTTGTTCATGGTCTTGGCATTTTGTTCCGAAAAGCCAATCTCTTCTAGATTCATGTTTTGGGCCTCGTCAGTCATCAAGCGCATAACCACTTTTTCTCCATAAAAAGCGGGTATGATGGAGACGCGGACTGACTCTTCCTCTTCCTCAATTTTGAAAGAAAAACGACCATCCTGTGGCACGCGATGTTCATCAATGCGTAGGTTGGATAAAATTTTTATACGAGCCACCAAGGCATTATGGATATTAGCTGGCAACTCTACTATGTCATGCAAATCGCCATCTATCCTAAACCTCACTACCACCGCGTCAGGCAAGGCCTCAATATGGACATCGGAGGACTGCTCAAACATAGCATACTCCATGAGCGCATCCACAATTTTGATAATCGGCACATCGGTTTCACTGGTTTCACCGCTAGCGGACTTGATCTTGGTATTGATGATATTGTAAATTTCTTCCTCAATATTACGCTGATAAAGCCGAGAAGCAAAACGAAAATTTTTGTGGCTAGTCATGAAAGGCACGACGGTCTTGGTAGTGGCTGTTTTGATCATCTGCAAAGATTCTTGGTTCCGCGGATCAACAAAGGCCACTTTCAAATTTTTTTTATCAATAGCAAACGGTATGGCCTGGGCTGTTTGCGATATTTGCGGGTCTATCTCGGACAATGCCACGGGATCAAGTTTTCTTTTGCGTAAATTAACATAAGGGACTTTCAAAGCATCGCCAATAATTTCGTATAAATATTTTTCATTATAAAATCCGCGCTCAATCAAAATCTCCTCGACACCACGACGACGACGTTGAGCTCTTTTTTCGGCATCAAGCCAATCTTTGTCCTTAATGACCGCTGATTTTATCAGAATATCCTTAAGCTCTTCCTGAGAAATTGGTAAAGTCAAAGCCATATTTAAGGTAAAAAAATTTTAGATAAAAATTAATTCAAACTTATGGTTATTATAACATTTTTTATCAAAAAAACAAAATAAATAAACAACTACAATTACCAGTAATATAGATTGACTAAAAATAACTTTTCAATTATAATACGGCGGTTAATCAATGATAATATTACTATGCAAATAAGCAAAACATCGCGAGATAAGGGCCAAGTAGAACTAACTATCAGTGTGGAGACCGGTGAGCTAGAAAAATATTTACGCTCGGCCGCCAATCGCTTGACCAAGAAAAATAAAGTGCCCGGCTTTCGCCCTGGCAAAATGCCTTTTGAAATGGTCAAAAATCAATTCGGTGAAATGGCTTTGTACCAAGAAGCCGCTGATGAAATAATTACGCAAACATATTACCAAGCCATTACTCAAGAAAAAATTGAAGCCGTTGGTCAGCCAAAAATAAATATTGAAAAACTGGCCCCTCAAAATCCAGTGATTTACAAAGCTATTGTTAATATTTTACCAACTATACTTTTGGGTGATTGGCAAAAATTAAAAATCAAAAAAAAGAAAATAGCGGTCACTGCTGAAGACATTGACAAAACCATGGCTCAATTACAAGAATTGAATGTCAAAGAAGTATTAGTTGATCGCGCTACCCAAAAAGGCGACAAAGCTGAAATTGATTTTGTGGCTACTATTGATAAAGTGGCTATCGAGGGAGGCACTAGCTACAAATACCCCGTAGTAATTGGCGCCAATCGCATGATCCCCGGTTTTGAAGACAAACTCTTGAATCTCAAAAAAGATCAAGAAATAGATTTTTCTTTACAATTTCCGGAAAAGTATTTTCAAAAAAACATGGCTGGAAAATTGGCTGACTTTCACGTCAAAATTGTGAGTGTCTTTGAACGCCAAAAACCAGAGCTCAATGATGAGTTGGCCAAAAATTTGGGTTTTGAATCTTTAACTAAATTAAAAGAACAATTAAAAAATAATATTGGTAAAGAAAAAGAAAATAAAGAACAACAACGAGTAGAATCAGAGGCCATCCAAGAAATCATCAAGACCTCAACGGTCACTGAAATTCCGGAAATGCTAATTGACGAAGAAATTCACAAGATGATTCACGAGCTTGAGCATAGTGTCAATTCCCAGGGTCTGGATCTAGCTGGCTACCTCAAGTCAATAAACAAAACTCATGAGGATCTACACACTGATTTCAAGAAACAGGCCATAGAAAGAATCAAAGCCGCCCTAATACTCCGACAGATTGCTTTGGATAATAAAATTGAAGTGCCAGAGACCGAGATAAAAGCCGAAATTGAAAAACAGGTCAAAATGTATCAAGGGGACCCTGAGTCCCTCAAACAAATCAATAGTCACCACAATTGGCAACATCTGGTCAATGTCCTGACTAACCAGAAAGTAATAAAATTTATTACTGAAAAAATCATAGAATAATACCCCCTCTTCCCCCCCTAACAAGGGGGATTTTATTTTTATAATGTCATTGCGAGGCAAAGGTCACTCCAGAATGACAATATAATAAATACTAAAATAATATGTTATAATAACCCTATGGCTAAACTAGGCGTTATTTCTGATATCCATGGTAATTTAGCAAATCTAGAAAAGGTTCTGCGCTATATTACCAGCCATAAAATAGATTATTTAATTTGCACTGGCGATGTCTGCGATATAGATGCTTGGCAAAAAATAGATGATCTTAAAATTCCCTCTTGGGCTGTCCACGGCAATGCCGATAATTACGGCCTAGACCTGTCTGCCCTAAAAAATATCAAAGTTTTTGAAAAGTTTGGTGAAATTACTTTGGCTGATAGAAAAATAATTTTTTGCCATTATCCGGAGGTCGTTAAAAAATTTATCGCTGATAATCCCAATAAATACCAACTGGCTTTGCATGGCCACAGTCACATACCTTGGGAAGAAAATTATCAGGGCACAAAAATAATAAACCCAGGAAATGTTGCCAATGTCCGCTATGCGCCCACTTTTGCCATTATTGATTTAGACACCCTAAAAGCTCAATTAATATTAATAAACGATTTATAATATGTATCAAGCAGAATTAAAAACCGCTAAACTAGCCGCTACTAAAGCTGGCCAATACTTGAGCAGAGAGTTTGCTAAATTTCATCGCTCTAGTGCCAGCCACAAAAGCCGACACGAGTTAGTCACCAAATGCGACCAACAAGCTGAAAAAATTATCTTTCAAACTCTAAAAAAATCTTTTCCTAAAATCAATTTTCTGTCTGAAGAAGCTGGCGCCAACAATCAAAGGTCCGAATATCTGTGGATTATTGATCCACTTGATGGCACTAATAATTTTGCTATTCACAATCCTCTCTTTACTGTGGCTATTGCTTTGCTTCATAATAATAAATTAGTCATGAGCGTTGTCTATGTACCGATACTAAAAGAAATATATTGGGCCACAAAAATTGGTGCTTACAAAAATAATAAAAAAATTACTGTCAGCCGACATCAAAATACCAAAGATATCTTCATGTGCTATTGCCATGGTAGTTCTGTGGGTGACAACAAAAAAGCTTTTAAGGTCTACGAATATTATCATCTCCATAGTCACGACTGCCGACATTTTGGCAGTACTAGTTTGGAGCTAGCAATGGTGGCCAGTGGTCACATTGATGGCCTGATTGTGTCTGGTCCAAAAATTTGGGATGTAGCGCCTGGCATCATGCTGGTTCAAGCAGCTGGTGGCCTAGTCACTGATTGGCAGGGGAAAAATTGGCAATCAGCATCTAAATCAGTATTGGCTAGCAATAAAAAATTACAGCCCAAAATACTACAAGAGTTAAAAAAACTCAAGGTTGCTTAAAACCCAAAAATCTGGTAAATTATTGCCAACATTAAGTTAAATAGACAATGGCCTGGTAGCCCCCGCCAGAGGCGGGTCCGCCTTGGGCGGAAAGTGGGCAAACCTTCGCTCGTTGATTATGCTATAATTTTAAATTTAAGGCCTGGTAGCCCCGCCGCCGCTCCTAACGGAGCTTTGGCGGGCAGGCAAGTGGGCAAACCTTCGCTCGTTGATTATGCTATAATTTTAAATTTAAGGCCTGGTAGCCAAGTGGTAAGGCATGGGTCTGCAAAACCCTCATCCGGCGGTTCGATTCCGCCCCAGGCCTCCATTGACATTTTGCTATTTTATTGTATAATATCCAAAGTAATTTAAATTTTGCGGGTGTAGTTCAGTTGGCTAGAACGTTTCCTTGCCAAGGAAAAGGTCGCCGGTTCGAGCCCGGTCACCCGCTCCAACTTTCGCAAGCGAAAGTTGTCCCGAGCGACCCCAAGGGGAGTCGAGGAACATATAAAATTAAGGGGTATTTAGCGCATTTTTGAAAACGATATTTATAATTTGCCGGCGTGGTGAAATTGGTAGACACGCAGGACTTAAAATCCTGTAGCCGCAAGGCTGTGTCGGTTCGATTCCGACCGCCGGTACCACGCCATAAAACAGCTAGATGAATGCTGTTTTTTGTTATAACCAGCCCTTGTCTAAACCCCTATAAATGGTATGATGAAATATATAAAATAACTTAAATAATGGCTGAAAAACAAAAAAAATTGGTCATAATTGACTCCAATGCCCTGCTCCACCGAGCTTGGCACGCCATACCACCACTCTCAACCAAAGACGGGGTGCTGGTCAATGCGGTCTATGGCTTTACTACTTTGTTATTAAAAATAATCAAAGATTTGGAGCCCGATTATTTACTGGCTACTTTTGACTTGGCTGGCAAGACCTTTCGTCATGAAGAATATAAAGAATACAAAGCCCAACGCGTCAAGCAAGCTGATGAATTTTATCAGCAAATTCCCTTGACCCAAGAAATACTCAGCGCTTTTAATATACCCATAATTACCAAAGAAGGTTTTGAAGCTGACGATGTTATTGGCACCATAGCTGATAACACCTACAAAAAATACAAAAATATCAAAACAATAATCATCACTGGCGATCTTGATGCTTTACAATTAGTGAACAATCGCACTGAAGTGCTGACTTTGAGACACGGTTTCAATGACACAATTGTCTATGATTTAAGTGCGGTCAAAGAACGCTATGGTCTAGAGCCAAAGCAACTAATTGATTTGAAGGCCATCAAAGGTGACGCCTCTGATAATATCAAGGGGGTCAAAGGTATCGGCGAAAAAGGCGCTGAAAGCTTGATTCAAAAATTCGGCACTTTGGAAAATCTGTACAAAAAAATTGAACAAGCTGATATCAAGCCCCGAACAAAAGATTTATTAAAACAATACCAAAAAGAGGCCTTTGTCAGCCAACGCCTAGTCACTATTGTCAAAGATTTGGAACTTACTTGGAATTTAGAGGATGCCAAATTTATCAATTTTGATCCAGCCAAAGTTTATAACATTTTCCAAAAATTTGAATTCCGCACTCTGCTAGACAAAATTCCTCATCAGCAAGCTATGGTTTCTATGCCAGACAAAATAAATAACAAAAATGATGGGCATTATGTTTTGATTAATGACGAAAAAACTTGGCAACAATTTTTTGATCAACTAAAAAAGCAAAGAGTATTTGCTATTGATTCTGAAACCAATGGTTTGGATCATGATGCTGAAGTTTTGGGTTTATCATTTTCTTGGCAAGCCAAAAATGGCTATTTTGTAAATCTAAAAAATCCCTCTTTAAAAAAATTGGCTCTGCCTTTACTTAAAAACATTTTGGAAGATGAAAAAATAAAAAAAATTGGCCACAACATAAAATATGAATACAAAGTTTTGAATCGCTTAGACATCAAGCTGGCTGGCCTTAATTTTGACACAATATTAGCCGCCTACTTGATCAACCCCAATCAAGGCTTGAAGTTGGAAGAACTGGCTTTCAGCTATTTGGGCTACAAAAAATTAAAACTACTAGATTTGCTTGATGAAGTGCCAAAAAAGAAAAAGGAAATCGCCGTTGGACTAATTCCTCTGGACCGGCTGTCTTGGTATGCCTGTGAAGACGCTGATATTACTTGGCGGCTATACCATAAGCTCCTGCCCATCATCAAAACCAACAAAAACTTTGATTTGCTAGAAAATATAGACATTCCCCTGATACCGGTCTTAGCTGACATGGAAATAAACGGCATTTTGTTGGATGTGCCTTTTTTGCAAAAAATGGCTATTAAATTTGAATCTGAAATAAAAAAAATCAGCCAAAAAATATTTGATCTAGCTGGCAAAGAGTTCAACATCTCTTCTCCCTTGCAGTTAAAAGCCATACTTTTTGAGGACTTGAAAATCAGCGTTACGGGTATCAAAAAAAATAAAACCGGCCTATCAACTGCCGCCCAAGAGTTGGATAAAATGTTTGATGCTCATCCCATTGTCCCGCTAATCATTGAATACCGCGAATTAACCAAACTGCAATCTACTTACATCACTGCTCTGCCCGCTATTGCTGACCAAAAAACCCACCGCGTGCATACCAGCTTCAATCAGACCATTACAGCCACTGGCCGACTATCTTCTTCTGACCCTAATTTACAAAACATTCCTATTCGCACGGAATTGGGACGAGAAATTCGTAAGGCCTTTGTGGCTCCCAAAAATTTTATTTTATTATCAGCCGACTACTCACAAATAGAATTACGCTTAGCCGCCGCCCTGTCCCAAGATCCTATCATGCTGGCCAGTTTCCAAAACAATGAAGACATCCATGCCCGCACTGCAGCCGAGATTCACAGAATCCCCCTAAGCGAAGTGAGCAAAGATATTCGTCGCACAGCCAAAGAAGTAAATTTTGGTGTTCTTTATGGCTTGGGCTCTTTGGGTCTGGCCCAACGCACGGGCTTGAGTCGCGCCGAAGCCAAAGAATTTATAGAAAAATATTTTACAATTTACAAAAAAATAAAAACCTACATTGAAGATAGTAAAAAAATTGCCTACCAGCGGGGCTATGCTCAGACCATCTTTGGCCGACGGCGCTATTTGCCAGATATTCACTCTTCCATGCCTATGTTGCGATCAGCGGCCGAGCGTATGGCTATCAATATGCCCCTACAGGGTACAGCCGCCGATCTGATGAAAATGGCCATGATTGCCATCCAAGCTGACTTGCCAAAAATCAGCCCCCAAAGTAAACTGATACTCCAAGTTCACGACGAACTAGTGCTGGAAGTGCCAAAAAATGAAGAAAAAAAAGTGGCTAATTTTATCAAGGCCAGCATGGAAAACATTTACACCTTGACCGTGCCACTGGTAGTTGATATAGAAACTGGAGATAATTGGGGTAATTTAGAAAAAATTAAATAACATGATTTTTTTTTACTACGGCGAAAATTCTTGGCTGGCTCGGCAAAAAATCAGAGCCATCAAAAAAAAATTCCAATCTGACATTGACCCCCAAGGTCATAATATTTTGAATATGGACGGCGAAGAAATAAGCGCTAGTAATTTTTTTGAGGCGGCCTCGGCTAATGGCTTCTTGGCTAGCAAAAAATTGATCATTATTAAAAACATTTTTAATAACAAAAAACTAAGCACTTGGCAAGATTCTCTGCTTAATTTTTTGAGTCAACAAAAAGATACAGCTGATGAAAATTATATTATTTTTTGGCAGACCGATAAGCCCGATGTGCGCACTAAGTTATACAAGGCCTTAAAAAAATTCCACTTTGTCGAAGAATTCAAAAATTATTCCAGCGCCGAGCTGATTACTTGGCTCAAAAAACAAGCCCAACTAAAAAACCGAATTCTTGATAATGAAACAGCTAATGTGCTTATTGCTTATGTTGGCAATGATATGTGGAGTTTGAGCCAGGAGCTGGATAAATTAACACATCTGACTGAAGAAAAAATCACGGTTGAGGATGTAAAAAATGTTGTGGTATCAAAAATTGATGATAATATATTTAATCTGGTTGAGGCCTTGGGCCAACAAAACAAAGCTTTGGCCTTGAAACTATTGGATGAAAAATTTAGTAGTGGCACAAGCGCTCAGTATCTTTTGAGCATGGTAGTCAGACAATACCGACTGCTCATAAAAGTAAAAGCTCTGTCCAAACAAGCCAGTTATCCTGGCGCCATAGCCCAAGCTCTGAAATTACCGCCCTGGCTAGCGAACAAGGCCTTCCGACAAAGCCAGCTCTATACTATGGAAAAACTAAAAAAAATCTATTCGGAATTACTGGAGCTTGACCAACAGTTAAAATCATCCGCTGTCAATGAGCCACTGCTTTTCACCAGAATAATTAACAATTTATAAAAAACACCCCTTCAATAGTGAGGGGTATTTTTATTTATAAAAATTTATTATTTAACCACTGCTTTATTTAAGCTCTTCATGAATCTAGCTTTTTTTCTATTACCGGTATTTTTTTTAATAATACCAGCTTTGACGGCCTTATCAATGGCTTTCTGAAGCTTTTTGGCCATTTCTTGATGCTGGTCTTTGATCGAACCCTCAATAATTGCTTGGTGGCCAGTTTTGACCAATTGCTTGATGTTGCGCTTAACCAAATTATTGCTTTTGGTGCGTTTTACGGTCTGTCTGAGGTGTTTGATGGATGCTTGTTTATTTGGCATAATTCAATTTATAACTTATAATATTAATAAGACCTCCAGAGATTAACATAATTAATTAATTTAGTCAATACTATTATGTCCAGTCCATATGTGAGCCCAGAAGATCAAGAGGGTGTACTTGATTTGCTAACAGGGCATCGCGATAGGGTCAGGAGTCGCGATCAAATTGTAAGTGAATTAGAGCTTCCACACGATCATCATTTAGGCAAAGTGACCATGCCTCTTTTTGAGTTTGGCTCGTTAATGAAAAAATCCAAATATCCAACACACCTAATTGAAAAACACATCAAAACAATCACCAAGCACGATATTCATTTAGGTAATCTATAATCTTTTCTTCAGTCACTCTACTGCTGAGTAGTTTATCTTTATCCAAGTCGTCAAATTTGGCGGCTTTTTTTATTGATAAATCTCCAATAGCTGTGCGCCGCAGATCACTCAAGACCGCTCCAGTTTTTAAATCCTGACCAAGATCAGAAACCAAACTTCTGATATAGGTACCAGCCGAACAGGTCACCAAAATTTTGGCCTTGGGATACTCAAAACGCAAAACATCAATCTTGTAAATATTAATCTTCTTTTTCGGAGCCACAACTTTTTTACCACGTCGCGCTGACTCATACAATTTTTGACCAGCTACTTTTACAGCTGAATATATTGGCACTTGTTGCCATTGCTCACCTGTGAATTTTGCTATTGATTCTTTTAGCTCTCCGAGGGTGAATTTTTTGGCTGACTCATTTGTAGTAGTAGCCAGCTCCAAGTCAAAAGAAGGACTGGTCTTGCCAAAAATAATATCGGCTTCATATTCTTTAGGCAAAATATGAAATAAGTCCAACAACTTAGTGGCCTGGCCCGTGGCTATAATCATCAAGCCACTAGCCAAGGGATCTAGTGTACCGGCAAACCCAACCTTTTTTATGCCGGTCAGTCGCCGTATGAAACTAACCAGACGAAAAGATGGCCAGTTCTTTGGCTTGATCAACAAATAAACGCCAGCTTGGGGGTCAGCGATAATTTTTTTCATTTTTTCCTGACTAAGAAACTTTTTTGTCATGATTTTTTCACTTTTATAGAATTTTGGTATTTTATTTTTGCGCTTGTAAAAATTTTTCCACACTTTCTATGTCCAGCAAATCTTTTTCTCGCTTGCTTAACCTTTTTGCTTCAAGGACTTTTTCCAATTTTACAAAAGGAAGGCCGTCGATAATTTCCGCTTCGCTGATCATTTTGTCAATATCCCATTGGCCCGGCTTCCAGTCTTTCCATAATTCAATCTCCCCTTGGCAGAGATACTGACTTCCATGAGGCATGGATTTCATCTCCCAATTTTTTTTATACTTATTCCATAATTCTTCCGTCACAATAATATCTATATCGCGACAATCTTTTAATCCCCTGATGCCCAGTGGCGCGCTACCAAATAAAGCATATTTTCCAATTGGCAGTTTCAAATCCTTAACTTTTTGAAATAAATCTTGGTTATCCATATTGAACAAAAAAACCTTCAAAAATAAATTTGAAGGTTTTTACTTTTTTAGCGGGTTGCCCCAGAATAGGTAATAGCTTGCAGGATATTCCACTCTTCAGTAGTTTTTGGCAGTTTATTGTAGATATATTTAAAAGTTTTGATACCCTGTCCTTCACTGACAAGGTTTCTGTTTTCGGCTTGCTGTCTCAAACCATAAGCCATAATGGTCACTGCGGCGTTATCATGAGGATTAGACATATCGGCTTCTCGCAGGTAAATTTTTTGGAATTCATTTTTAGCCCGATTTTCCGCAGCAGAGTTTATTTGGTTTGGCCAACGACCATTGGCTATTTTTATAGCATCAGCCATTTCTTCTTCGGTTTCTGGCAATTTATTAAAAGCGGATTTAAATGAATAAATGACCGCCGCTCTTTCGCCGGCGCCAAGTTTTTGGGTATTCTCATCAACGCCGTAAGTAATGAAATTGTTTAGGGCATTTTTGACATCTTGGGCCACTTCGCGGAAATCAGCGATCAGGGATTTTAGATAGCGGATTTCATTTTGTTGTTCAGTTATCAAGTTGCGCAAAAGCTTTAGTTCAGCCAAAATATCACCCAAGCCGTCACCAGCAGTTAGTAGTTGGGCATTTTTTTCCATTTTTTTTAGCGGGTCTACTTCGCTTAATTTTTCTGCTATATGAGCCGGCCCATTATAGGTTTCTTTTACGGCATTGCCGGCTATCCGCACGTTGCCATATAGAGCAGTAATAGAAAAATAATAATCTTCACCGGGTTTCAAATAGCCACCAAAATCACCATTGATATAATTGCTGGAATTGTCTAATAGGTATGAAGTGGTGTTGGGGTTGGTAATATAACGGGCATAGCCATGATCAGGATATTTGGGATTTTTTGTTATTTTAGAAATTACCACTTTATAGCCAGTAAAACGACTATCCGTGATTTTGTTCCAGGACAATAGTACTCCTTGCTCAGAAGAAGCAACGCTGACTTGGGGGATAGGGTATTCTTGGCTGTCGTCATCAACATCGTCATTGTCTGCACCACCAGGATAAGCAAGTTTTAGGACATTACCGGCTACTTTGGCATCGCAATTATAAACGGCAGTGACGGAAAAATAATAATCTTCACCCCCTTTGAGATAATAACCAAAGTCACCATTTTTGTAGGCAGTGGAATTATCAATAGTATAGGAATTAACATTGCGATCAACCAGCCAAACTAAGTAGCCATTGCTAGGATAGACTGGACTGGAGTCATTTTTGGAGATAACCACTTTATAACCAGCTAGGTCATAATGGTCTATCTTGGACCAAGACAAGATAATGTGTTGGTCATCGCTACTGGCCTTGACTATCGGCGCTGGCAAATTATTGTCACAAGCGGATGAGCTATCATCGGTGGCTAGAACAATAAAGGGAACGCTGATCCATGATAATAAGGCAAAAATTAAGATTTTTCGCATATTTATTGATTAATTATTAGTAGTTTAATTATAGCACATTAGCAATGTTTTTGCAGTTGGTTTTATCTAAAAAATGTTTATTATGCCGAAATACTGATTTTTAAAAAGTCAAATCGCCATAAAAAATTTCTCTGTCGTCACTTTTTCATTTGTTGCAAAATGGCCAGCATATCTATCTGGTCTCTCAAAATTATGGCTTTTTCAAAATCCCAATTGTCGGCCGACAATTCCATTTCCTGACGCAAGGTTTCTAATAGGACTTGTCTTTCTTGTTTGGACATCAGTTTGATACTTTCTGCAAAACTGGTTTTGGTATCCAATTCTTTCAAACTAAGCTCTTTGACTGATTTGGAAATAGATTGTGGTTTTACTTTATTATTTTTATTGTATTGCTCCTGCACTTTTCTGCGGCGCTTGGTCTCGTCAATGGCCGCTTGCATGGAGCCAGTAATATTATCAGCGTACATAATCACCCGACCATCTTTGTGTCTGGCGGCGCGACCCATTACCTGTATCAAGGCCATCCGTGAACGCAAAAATCCTTCTTTGTCAGCATCCAAAATAGCCACCAGTGAAACCTCAGGCAAGTCCAAGCCCTCCCGCAACAAATTAACACCCACCAAAACATCATATTGGCCACTGCGCAAATCGTGTAAAATCTGAATACGGTCTAGGGTTTTTACCTCTGAATGCAAATACTGAACTTTAATATTTTTTTCCAACAATATTTCAGTCAAGTCCTCTGATAATCTCTTTGTAATGGTAGTCACTAAAACCCTTTCTTTTTTAGCCACTCTTATTTTAATTTCCTT
>CALMZN010000063.1 GCA_937870675.1 uncultured bacterium | reverse complement strand
TTCATCTTTCGCACCAAAGTATGGAATATTTGGTGAAGGAGTATAAAATTAAAGGTCCCGCCAAACTTAGCTTGACAGGACCAAAAGTCGAAGATCGCTCTTCTTGTTCAAACGACGGGATTTGGTTAACCCAAAGTGAAGTGTTGTTCCAAAAGCAACTCCTCCCTTTCGCGATGACCGCGCAAGAACAAAAACAAACCGTGCAGTTCGCTGTCTGGCAAAGACCTCAATAACTCTGCGGTGATTGCCCCGAAGGTGTTCTGACCGGCCAAGCGCAGACACTCATCAGTCATCTCGGGCCTATCACCATACATGACAATCCTCCTTGCATTAGTCGTTCAGACCAGAATCAGTTCTCCGCTAATACTAGGGATACAAGGTGCGACAAAGATCTTGCAGAATAACCAACTAACACGCTATCGGATGATACCAATTGATTGCAGAAGAAGAAACATGAGTATAAATACGATTACAGCGAAGGCAAAGCCAATAATTATGATTATCACCGAACAGCGAAGAAAAGAGGGTTTCGAGGCGATTTCAGGAGATAATGATATTTTCATAAACACACCCCCCGCTTTGAAATGAGCCGAAAATTATGTTATAGTCAAATTACTTGGCCATAACCTTATGCCAAGTATAATCATATAATGTCTACAGTTTATGTCAATTCTGGCTATGAACAAAACAGTGAGCCGTGACTACCAAATCCTGGAAGAATTCGAGGCCGGCTTGGTTTTGACTGGCCAAGAGGTCAAATCAGCCAAAAGCAAACACATTGATTTTAAGGGCTCTTTTATTTCCATACGCCACGGCGAGACCTGGCTCAAAAAACTATTCATTGCTCCTTATAGCAAGGCCGGAATATCACTAAAAAGCTATAATCCTATTCGTGACCGAAAATTACTCTTGCACCGCAAAGAAATGCTTATTTTAGCCAACAAAACCGACAATAAGGGCTTGACAATAATCCCACTTTCAGTGTATACTAGCCGAAGATTAATTAAGGTAAAGTTGGCCTTAGTTAAGGGAAAAAAGAAATTTGACAAACGCGCCGATATAAAAAAACGAGAAATCAACCGTGATATTCAGCAAAAGCTGAAAAATTATTAATTTATGGGGATGTTTTATTTTCGACGTCAAATACTTTTGTAGATGGCAAGTGGAGTCGACGAACTCCTAAAAAACGTCTGCTACATAAGTGCAACAAACTTAAGTAAGAAAGCCAAAGATCTCTTTAGAGTTCCGCAGTTTTCGCCAGTCCTGGCCTAAAAACCACGACCGTCTACCCAAAATTCGGCCCGAAATTTTGGACTAGACGTCATAATTCGGGCTATAAAATACCTAGTGTTGACCTGGATATTTCAAACAAATTGTCAACTAAGCAGTCAATATTTTGCCAATTCATAGCTGACTGACCAAAAAACAAATTGGATAAACTTGTAGTCATTTATTTGAGTTTTTGGCAGACAGGGGTGTAATACCCCTCATCTCCACCATTCGACTCGTCGCGTCTGACGCGACTTCGCTCATGGTCTACGCCCTCGGCTTTGCCTCGGACTTCGACCACTAGAAGGAGTCGAATGCCCTGCCATTCGGCCCTGAAGGGCTCAGGCCCTGAACTGGAGCGAACGAAGTGAATCGAAGGGCACGAGAAAGTAACCTTTATAAGACGAGGCGAGTGTCCCGAGTAAGCGAAGCGCATCGAGGGACATTCGTAATCGAAGGGCACGAGATTAAACAAAAATATTCATATCTAAGTTTTCAAAATCTCTAAAAGATTGAGAAAAAACCCGGCTAATTATTAAAAGCAAAAATATTTACACACCAAGACCATTTTTCAACCGCAATAGATTCGGTGGAAAATCTTATCGGCTTAACCAACAAATTCGCGTACCAGAGGTCAGAGTTATTGACGACCAAGGTGAGCAAATCGGCATTATGTCTACTATTGAAGCTCTGCGTTTGGCCGAAGAGCAAGGTATAGACCTGATAGAAGTATCGCCCCAAGCCCAGCCACCGGTCTGTCGCTTGATGGAGTTTGGAAAATTCCAATACCAACAGAGTCGCCAAACCAAAAACAAGACCAAAAGAGTTGATGTCAAAGGCATTAGGTTGTCCTTGAAAATTGGCCAGCACGATATTGAAACCAAACAAAAACAAGTGGCCAAATTTTTGAATCAAGGCCACAAAGTCAAAATTGACCTTCGCCTACGCGGTCGAGAAAAAGCTTTTCATAGCAAAGGCGTAGAAGTTGTCAAACAATTCATTGACACACTGCAATGCGAATACAAATTAGATAAACCAATAGAAACGCAAATGGGCACTATTAGCACCATTATCGCTAAAAAATAATCGTTTAACTAACTTAATTTCTAAGGGGATGAAACTGAAAACGAAAAAAATATTAAGCAAAAGAGTCAAGGTCACCGGTGGCAAAAAAATAATGATTCGCGCTGGCGGACAGGATCATTTTAATTCTCGCGAATCTGGCAAAGTGACCAAAAACAAAAGACGCAACAAAGAGTTGTCTAGCGCTAACAAAAAAGTAATTAAGAAATTTTTACCATACATTTAACGAGTCACAAGTTCGCAAGTTACAAGATTAAAAAATTACAACCCAGACAACCTTATAACTTTCAACTTTTCACTTTAAACTTTAAAACTATAATATGCCAAGAGTAAAGAGGGGTACAGCCCACATCAAAAAAAGAAAAAACCTATTGAAAAAAACCAAGGGCTACATGTGGGGCCGCAGTAAAAAAGTAAAACAAGCTAAAGAAGCTATTCTTCATGCTGGACTACATGCTCGTCATGACCGACGAGCTAAAAAAGGCGTTCATCGCTCTTTGTGGCAAGTGAAGCTAAATGCCGCAGTGCGTGAACACGGCTTGAATTATTCCACTTTTATTAACAAGCTAAAGGTTAATAAAATTGAACTAAATCGCAAAGTTTTGTCAGAAATGGCTACCCAGCACCCAGTCGCCTTTGCTCAACTAGTAAAAAATCTAAAATAAAATCGAGCTTAGCTCGATAAATACCCCCTCTGTCCTTACGCCTGCCTGCCGGCAGGCAGGGACATCTCCCCCTTATCAAGGGGGAGAAAAATATTGGGGGTATTTTTATTATTTTTTTCTAAAAAATCGATAAAAAATAAGGCCCGCCAAAACTCCCACCGAATCAATCATCACATCTTGAGGGCTACCAGAACGGCCAGCAACTGCCAGCTGGTGCGCTTCATCGCTTATAGCATAAAATATAGCTAACAAGGCCACTAGTATTAAATAAGGAACTGTTTCTTTATTGAAACTTTTGGCCAAAAGATAAGTCAAGACAAGATAGACAAATATATGAGCCCCCTTCCTCAGTATCAAGTCAATAGTGCTGTCAAAACCACTTTTTAGATCAGGAATTGAAGAAAAATAATAAATAATCGCGCCCCAAATTAACACTAAAATAAAATATTTAAAATTAAACTGGCTTTTTAACAACATATAGTGTAGTCTAACAAATTTATAGAACCCTTGCAATTATTTGGGATTTATAGTATAATGTTTAGCAGTTAATTATTAAATTTTTTGGGACGTTTTATTTTAAGGAAATTGAATAAATTACGCTTTAATAAAATTGAACCAAATAGAGGGAGAGTTATAGGAAATGGACGACCAACGAAGTTTTGGCCAGAGACCAATGGTTTCCGGTCAGTGGCAATGTGCCGATTGTGGCACAACTATCACTGAGTTACCTTTTGAACCAGATGGTACCAAGCCAATCTATTGTCGCGATTGCTATCGCAAGAACAAGCCAGCTAGACCATCTATGGGTGGCACCCGCAAAGATTTTGGCTCTAGGCCAATGGTTTCCGGTCAGTGGCAATGTGCCGATTGTGGCACAACTATCACTGAATTACCTTTTGAACCAGATGGTACCAAGCCAATCTATTGTCGAGATTGTCATCGCAATCGTAGACCAGCCAGACCAAGCAGATACTAATAATAAAAAATCCTCGTCCTATGGGCGGGGATTTTTTATTTAATTTACTGGGTAAACTTTTTTGGCCAATTTTAATTCACGAATTGATAACCACAAAAATAAAACTAAAATTAGAACCGTGTTTAATGGTGCCAGCCAAAAAGGAAATTCTCTACCAAAACTCTCCAAAATCATAACTCCGCCCAATAAGCCAATAGAATACATAGCGCCATTTTTCAAATAAGCAAATTTGGCAATAATATTCACTCCTCTGACTGTCATCTCTCTAACCACAAAAGCACCTAAGCCATTACCCACCAAAATCAAAGGCACTGACATAGTAAAAGCAAAAGCGCCGACCACGCCATCAATAGAAAATGAAGCGTCCAAAATTTCTAGATAAAATATTTTGCTCCAAGCGCTTAAACCGGGTTTTAATAACTCCTTTTCTTTTTCTTCAGAATTTTTCTTAAAGCCGTCCGTAATAAAAAAAGCGCTCGTGCCAATAGTAGCGGCCAGCGCCAGTAGCGGATTGCGCTGGATAGAAAAATAAACCACCGCTGTCACCAAAATTGATGATATGGCGTAAAACCAAGCGGCTTGACGATGTAAAAAACTTTCTACAAAAAAAGCGTATTTTTTTTCTTCCAAAAATAACCAAGCCAAAAAGACTAAAAATAAATACATACCACCACCCAAAAGCAACAAAGGTGTTGACTGACCGATGACCGCGCTCAAATCAGCATTTTTGGAAAAGGCAAAAGTAATAAGTTCATAAAAGCTAAGCTTCGGATTGGATATCCAGATGATCAAAAATGGCAAACAACCACGCACTATAAAAACCGCAAACAATATGCCCCAAAACAAAAAAATCTTGCGATATTTTTCGGGCAATGTCTTGAGCACATGAGCATTGATAATAGCATTATCAACACTACTAATGATCTCAAAAAGGGCTAGACCGATAATTACGATAATAAAATGCCAAATCATATGGATTAATTATATCAAAAAATCACAAAATTATATATATTTCTGAATGTCGCTCCAAGTAATATTGGTCTGTTTTTCTATTTCTTTTAATAAATAATATAACACCTGTTTGTGTAAATCGGAAGGAATAATTATACACTTTTGATTAGCTATATATGTGGCCTTATAATGATTGCCCTTTCCGCCTTTTTTACTAATCTCAAAACCAAGGTCACAAAGTGCCTTGGTAAATTTATCTCTACTAATTTTGCTAGGCAATTCGCTAAGCGACGGCATATTCTCTCTCTTTGCCAACTTTATATATACCGGCCTCTTTCAAATAGGACGATGGCACCTCAAAAGATGTCAAAATTGCATCTTTAATATTATCGTCAAGCTGTTTTTCATCTTTTCCAGAGGTCACAATCGAACCATATTGAAAATTCTTACTTATAGCCACCCACCCCTCACTTCCTTTTTGATAATCAAATTGTATGGGGCCATAATTTATAAAATATTTTGTCAATTCAACAAGTCCTTGAGGCACCGAATCGCTCCCCCAAAGCCATTTAAGCAAATAATCTTTAAGCTGTTTTTGAATAGCCATATGATTCAAATAGTACCAATTTAGCAACATTTGTCAAGTATTTATATTATAGCATTTTCTGTTTAAAGCTGCCACACAAAATAAGGAAGAATAATTTTTATATCAAAAAATCGCTGGAAAAGCGATGTTTATGATAATTATCTGGCGGGATCGACGGGACTCGAACCCGCGACCCCGTAACAGTAGCTTCGCTACTTAACGGGGCAGGCCTTCTGCAAGTAGCGTTAAAGACTTGTACCTGTCTGGCGGGATCGACGGGACTCGAACCCGCGACCTTCTGCGTGACAGGCAGACGTTCTAACCAACTGAACTACGACCCCAACAGACAGGTACAAGTCTTACATTTTATTTGTACTTTACTGCGCTGTGCCCTGCTAACTAGTAGGGTGACAGGCAGACGTTCTAACCAACTGAACTACGACCCCAAATTTAATAAAGCAGGAGTAATATACACTATTTTTTGCTATTTGACAAGGTTTTTATAGGCCAATAAAATAAAGCCCCCAAACCCAGTAAAAAAAATAAAAAACTCAATAATTGTGGCACTCTCAATGATCCGATCATAGCCGTATCATCAATCCTGATAAATTCCATAAAAAACCTAATCAAAGCATAGCCAGTAATGTACAAAAGGGTAATTTTACCTTCAATTTGTCTTTTTTTGGCAACTAACAATAGCCCAACAAACAAAAGCAAATTTAACATTGATTCATAAAAAAAAGCGGGCTGAAAATAGTTTTGTTGATAATACATCAAAGGCCGTCTTTCGGGGCTGATATATATCCCCCACCAGCCAGTAGTCGGCTGGCCAAAAAGCTCCTGATTAAAATAATTTCCCCAACGACCAAGTCCTTGAGCCAAAGCAAAAAATGGCAAAATCCGATCAGAGATTTGTAAAAATTTTATTTTGTATTTCTGACACCACCAAGCTACAGCCAAAGCGCCACCAAGCAAGGAGCCGTACAGCGATATGCCACCATTCCAAATTTTTATAATATCTTGCGGGTGCGCAATATAATAATCAAACTCAAAAAGAACGTGCCCTACTCGAGCGCCAAGCAAACCAAATATTACAGCGTAAAAAAATAGATCCTCAAACTGCCGCTGATTTATAACAGCGTCTTGAGATAATTTTTTTCGGGCTAAGTAGCCAGCCACAATGATAGCCAATACCAAAATAACTCCGTACCAATTGATATTGACATTGCCGATATGAAATATTTGCGCTTGAGGACTATATTCTTGCCACCACATTATTGTTGATTCTTCAGTATAAAGCCAACAATTTCTTCCCAGACGGCAAATTTTATTTCACCCTCGATGAGTGATCCATTGACGACATAGCTGGGCGTGCCAACTACTTTGACATTATAACCGCTAGCCACATCTTGCTTAATTTCTTGTAAATATTTTTCTGATTCAAGACAGTTTTTGAATTGGGTGTTGTTGACGCCAACTTGCCTGGATAAAGTCACCAAATTTTCCTTGGTAAAACGCTCGGGGTTGGCCTCTGTTGCTTGATTGGCATACAATAGGTCGCGATACTCCCAGTATTTTCCTTGCTCATTAGCGCAATTGGCCGCCAAATGGGCGTTCAAGACATTGGGATGCAGGCCTTCAGTCGGAAAATCCTTGGACACAAAACGCACTATAGAGCCAAACTTAGCGATCAATTGCCTGATGTCCGGCTGATTGTCCTTACAAAATGGACAGCTAAATGACTCGTAAGCTACTACATAAATTGCCGGATCTTCCGCTCCCAACCAAGGATCATCATCAGTAATTGACTCTAATATTTTTTCCCTGCCTTCTTCAAATTGGGTTCTAGTAATCCAAGTACCACTCTCCTCTATATAAGTATCACCATTTTTTAAATGCTGATATTGATTGACTACTTTCACCAGCAAATAGACCGTAGAAGCTAATGCTAAAACCAAAAAAACTATAACCAGACGCCCCCACCAGCGCTTATACCAACGACGATAATAGCTTTTACTAACTGCTTGCGACAGTCGCTTTTTTATTTCTTGATCCATATAATTTTAGTTAAAAGTTTTAAAGTTTCAAGTAACTGTCATTCTGGAGGGACCCTGAGCGTAGTCAAAGGGAACCGATAGAATCCACGGCATTAAAATTAGTAGATTCTATCGCTTCGTCGCGTCTGACGCGACTACGCTCCAGAATGACAGCAAATATAATCTTTTTATGTTGTTTTTGTATTAATCATTTTTTCAATATAAGAACCCATCTGAAAAAGTTTTTCCTCTTGCCAATAGTTAGCAAGTAGTTGTAAGCCGATGGGCAGATTATTTTTGTCGCGCCCAATTGGCAAAACTAAACCCGGAATACCAGCGATATTGGCGCCGACTGTAAAAGCATCGGAAAGATACATGGACAAGGGATCACTGGTTTTTTCACCCAAACGAAAAGCAGTTGTTGGAGTCGCTGGCGTCAAGATGACATCAACTTGAGCAAAAGCCCGAGTAAAATCTTCTTTCACTAGGGTGCGTACTTTTTGCGCTTGTTTGTAATAAGCATCATAATAGCCGGCTGATAATATATAAGTACCCAGCATAATGCGACGTTTGGTCTCCTCACCAAAACCCATTGAACGAACAGATTTATACCACTCATCAAGCGATAATCTTTTTTCTTTTCTCAAACCATAGAGCAGGCCATCAAACTTGGCTAAGTTGGAACTCACCTCAGCCGGCATTATCAAATAATAAGCCGCCAAAGCATAATCCATATTTGGCAAACTAACCACACTGATTTTCCAGCCGTCTTTTTTTAATTTAGCAACTACCTC
>CALMZN010000062.1 GCA_937870675.1 uncultured bacterium | reverse complement strand
CTAATCCACACTCACAACCCATAAACTTACCTGACACTTACCTGTGCGTCTACAGCACCAACATATATATATATATACACACACACACACACACAATCACAAATGCATAAATAAATATGCAAACATTATTTGCCATATCTGGATTAGTTAATTTTTCAGTATCTATAATTATCAGTTTTTTTGTATTTGCGAAGAAAAGAAATTATTCGAATATTGTGTTTTCGGTACTTACCTTTAGTACGGCAGTCTGGTCATTTGGTTATTGGCGTTGGTTATCTGTCTTTGGTGATCCAGAGATAGCAATTTTTTGGTTAAAATTTTTGACACTAGGTTCAATTTGGATTCCGATTTTATTTACACACTGGATTTCTTGTTTATTTAGTAAAATATTGGTAAAAAAAATTAATAATGTAGTATTGGTTATTGCCTATATTTTGGGTATTTTTTTTAGCGCAGCAAACCTTTTTTCTAATTTGATGGTAAGGGGGGTTGAGAGTAAATTTGGCTTTATTTTTTGGCCTAATGCTGGTTCACTTTATATTTTTTATATTATCTTTGTGTATTTTGCCCTGACGTTATATACGGGTATACTGTTAGTGAAATATTACAAGAAATCCTCAGGATCGCTTCGAAATCAAATTAAATATGTTAGTATTGGTTGCCTGATTGCCTTGATTGGCGGTGTTTTTAATTTTTTTCTTTGGTATGATATTAATATTCCGCCTTATGGAAATTTAATCATTCCTATTTACCCGGTACTCATATCTTATGCAATAGTTAAATTCAGACTGATGGATATTCGGCTGGTAATAACTAGGGGTATTTTATATGGTTTTTTAGTCGCTGTTGTCACTGCTTTTTTTGCAGGGACGGTATTTTTGACTAGTACATATTTAAAAACAGACAATTCTTATACAAAGGTATTGTTGTACATGGTGGCGTCAGTTATAGTTGTGGTTTTTCTAGATCCAGTAAAAAATATTTTCGCAAGGTTAACGGACCGTATTTTTTACAAAGATCGCATTGATTACCAAAAACTTTTACAGCAAGCCAGTGCTGTTGTGGCCAAAGAGATTGATCTAGGAAAATTTTCTTTAGCCCTGTGCAATCTTTTGGCTGAGCAACTCAAAATAAAACAGGTTTCCGCATTAATAACTAAAAAAAGCGAGTGGCACTTAATCGCTAGTTCCAAAAATAATAATTTTCGCGTAAAACTTAGCGAATTATTTATTAAATTACTCAAAGATCGCCATGATTTTATTATCATTGAGGAATTAATTCGCAGTCAAAATGATTTGAATTCAGAAACCCCGTATTATCAAGAATTGGGGAGTTTCATCAAGGAAGCAGAAGATTTAAAGGTGGAAATGGTAGTGCCAGTTTTTGGCGACAACGGCCAATTAACTTCTATTTTTTTATTCAGCGCCAAAAGCTCTGGTGAACTTTATGGGCAGGATGACATTAATTTTTTGAAGATTTTGACTCCCCAAATTGCCACAGCCATCGAAAAATCCAAGCTATATGAAGAGGTCCAGGCCTTGAATGTGGGCTTGCAAGCTAAGGTTGATTCTAAGACCAAGAGTTTAAAAGAGGCTAATGTTGGTCTTGAACAGCGCAATAAATTTTTGACAGCCATGCAGACAGTCACTAATTTTATTAGTCGCACCATGGATCTGAAGCAGGTCAATCAAATGATAGCCAATAGTATTGCTTTGGAGTTTGGCTATATTGGTGGTATTTTAAGCTTCATTGACGAAAAAAATAATATTTTGCGCATCGGCGCTATTACTGAAAATGAGCAGAGCGAGCAAGTCATTAAAATTTTAGGTCAAGATCCCAAAAATTTTGAAGCTGAAATGAAGATGAGAGATTTGCTGGGCGTCAAGACGGTAATGTCAGGCCAAATGAATACCTCGGACAAAATGTCTGACTTCTTTTCACCGCCAGTAGCCAAAGCAGTAATGGATCAGGTGCAAGAAAAATTAGGAGTCAAAACTATTGTTGGCTTACCAATTTTTTCCGAAGATAAAATCATCGGTATTATTCATTTTTTGTTGAATGTAGAAAAAGAGCAGGTGAACTCTTTGGATACGGACACCATGATTGCCTTGGCTGACCAAGTTGGTATCGTGTCTAGAAATTTGCGCTTGTACAATAATTTGCAAGCTACTAACCAAGATTTGCAGATTGCTAATATGCGCTTGCGCGAGCTGGATCAGGCCAAGTCCGAGTTTTTGTCCATTGCTTCTCATCAGTTGCGCACGCCAATTTCCGCGCTTAAGGGTTATTTGTCTATGATTTCTGATGGGGACTTTGGCGCGGTGCCGCCAAAAATAGGTAAAGTCGTCAAGGACTTATTTGAAAGCGCCGCACGCTTGGCTCGCTTAGTCAATATATTTTTGAATGTGTCGCGTATTGAATCAGGTCGTTTGAAGATTGAGAAGAAGCCCTTGCAGATTGGCGATATGATAGAGAGTGTAATAGCTGAGCTACACAATGAGTCAGACAAAAAAGGCGTGAAGTTAATTTACAAAAAACCAAAACCAGCACTGCCCTTGGTGGCCGCTGATGCTGACAAATTGCGCGAAGTAGTTTTGAACTTGATTGATAATTCCATAAAATACACACCCAAAGGTCAGATTGAAGTCAGCGCTGTGGTAGAAAATGAAAATTTGCACTTCATTGTAAAAGACACTGGCATTGGCATAGACCCCGAAGAAGCCAAAAATTTATTTAGAAAGTTTGTGCGCGCTAGTGGAGCGGCGCAGATTCATACTGGCGGTTCTGGCCTGGGGCTTTTCATCGCTCAAAAAATTATCAAAGAGCATGGCGGTAAAATCTGGGTAGAAAGCGCTGGCAAAGAAAAGGGGAGTACTTTCCAGTTTGTGATAGCATTAAAAGGAGCCGAGCCAAATACCGAGGAAATGAAAGCATAAATTTTTTTGAAATAGACAATTGTGGTATAAAAGAGAAATAATTTTTTGTATGAACTATGAAGGATTTACTTCCAAAAGAAGTTTGGCTGAGCAATTTGACACCAGGGACAAAGTAGAAATATTAGGACAGCGACTGGAAATATTGGATATCAATCCAGATCAAAAAAAGACGGCAACTCCAGCCGTGTTTGGTTTTGGCTGGGGAGGCGAGTCCGGGGCCTACAAAAATAATATTTTATCTTTGGCCGATGCTGGTCGCCGTGTGATTTCCGTAGATGCTGTGCATGGCATTGAGCATGGTATGAGTGACGAAAAAACTGGTGATTTGCCAGAATCAGAGTTGAGAAAAGTAGCCGCTCTCCTGGAGGCATTGGAAAACAAAAATATTTCTAAGGCCGACGCAGTTGGGTATTCGGAGGGAGGGATTTATGTCACTTTAGCGGCTTTGCTTTTTCCTGAAAAATTTAGAAATTTAGTTTTAGTCAACCCTGGGGGTATGATTGGTCAAGACAATGAAGTGCGTTTGACAGCTGGTTTTTTGAGAGATCTGTTCAAGCATTTTGCAGAATCTTTTGGTGACCAAGAAAAGCTGGCTCGCTGGGCCAAGGTATATGGTGGTATGATCAAGTCGGCTGCCAAAGATCTGCCCCAAGCTTTGCGCGAGATATCGGCGATTTCTGATACGCAAATAGAAGATTATTTGGCCAAACTGAAAAAAGACGGAATGGGTATATCAATCATTCATGGGGTTGATGATCATGCTTTTCCTATGGACAGAATGCAGGAAGTAGTTAAGCCAGAGCATGTTGACGGTTTTTATTCTGTCAAAGGGGCGCACGCTGATTTTGTTATAAAAGCAGAGGAATATACGCCAGTGGTTGATCAAGCATTGGATGCTTTGGAAAAGAGGAGTGGTGGTATGACCAATTAGAAAGCAAGGTCAATAATTTGTTGGTTTAATAAAATTAGATGCTGTCTTGTTGTCTCTTGACAGTTTTTTTGTTTGGTCTATAATAAAGATATATAAATAGACGGCTATAATCATATAGACGGCTATAAATAAGAACCTTGACAGTCAAATAGGAGGTGGGTCATGAGCCGCGATGTAAGACATGAGTTTCGTTATTTTTTTTCCAGTCGATTTTTCGCCCTAGTTAAAGGCAGGTTAGAATCCATCGCGGAACAACAAGAATATGCAAATCCAATAACATCAACAGTATATTTTTTGCCCGCGTATCAAAGAGGTGTGGTAAAAACATATACTCGTTTGCGTTTTTATTCTTCATCTACGGAGAAGACTTTGTCTTTCTTGGGTGATGGGTTTCTGGAGATCAAACGCACCAATAAAGATGGTTTGGTCATAAAGGATCGACATGTTGTGCAGGTCAATGAAGCATTTAGTTCGTTGGTCAATGGTTCCGTAGATGAATTACTGGGTCCTTTGGCGAATTTACACGGAAGCTTTACTCCAATGGTTGGCATGTCCGTTCGGCGTAGTCATTGGTTAACGGTAAATGCTAGACTGACACTTGATCACAATATTCGGGTTTTTGGTTTTGTTGGAAAAAAATTGTCCGAATCGGAGTGCATAGCCACGCTAAATGAAGACAAGGTTGAGATAAAATCCAGTATTTTACTCAACTTGCCAGAAGAATTGAGAAGGATATTTGGTGGTGTTAGTTATCATGCTGAGACATGTGCTTATTTAGAAGGGAGGTTAAGGTCATGTTATCAACAATGGCATCAGGGCATGCTTTGCAAGTAGAATATTTCACTAGAGAAGCATCTGGATTTGAGATAGAATCGAAGTATAACATTGGCAATATGGAGCCATGGCTTGACTTGTGTCAGATGGTCGACGATATAAGTGGTGATCTCTGGGCGCCGTTTAAAGTGCAGACATCCATGGGTACAATGCCCACAAGAACACGATATTTGGATCTAGTGGTGGAATTTTGGGGAGTAGAACAGCAAAAAGCTTGGCGCCAAATTGCCATGTGTATTAAGCATCCTTGGGATCATGACAGTCATATGGTTGTGTTTAAGAATAAAGGCAGTGTTTTATTGGAAAATTTCTCAAGTCATGCGCACAAACCACTGGTTAGAAGAGAGGAAAGTAAATATCAGTGGATGAAAAAAGAATGCGCCATTGCCCTTATCAAGTCGCACGATGTCTCGGCGCAATCAGTTGGTATAATTCGTCGTCGAAAGTATTCTGTGTATATTTATAACAAACATTCTCATAGGAACTATTGTCTGTCTTGCGACATATGTCTTTCTGGTGAGCGGTCATTAAGCCAATTGGAAATAGAATACAAAGGAAGAAATGGCGTGTGGTTTGTGAATGAAGGGCTTGCTAGAGTTGAACTTGTTCACGAATATGAACAATTGCATCTTCTTTTGCTGGAACATTATGGTGGGATTCTTAGTCCGACGCACCTCACTAAATTTGACTGGCTTCTTGCCGTGAGGCATAATTAGGGAGAAGTGACGAACTTCTCCCATTATTTTTTGAGCTTAAACTATGCCATTTTTTTTGACGCATGTTTATCATGTAAAAATAAATAATTTTTTTAGTTTTTCTTCAGCGAATGAATACAAGAGCGTATTGGCTGGAAATTTATTGCCAGATATAAGATATTTACTGCAAGAAAAAAGAAATTATACACATTTTTTTGATAAGCTTTTAAGTGACGAGGATCAAGATTGGGTAAAAATAAATTTTGATGTTGGCAAATCATTGTTTAACTGCAAAAATGTTGAATTTAAAACAGGATATGCTGCACATATATTTTTAGATATTTTATGGTCTAAAAACATATACCCGTCATATGTAGATAAAAACGAAGAGCTTTCTGATAAGATCATTTTAGAATTACTGCTAGTGTCTAAAATAGACCGCGAGTATATTTTGGGGTTAGAAAATATTTTTATAAATGAAGGGTCAAAATATTATAGTGAGCAACAATTAAATGGGTGGGAAAATTTTGTACAGAAATATTTTAATTCATTATTTACTGGTGAACGAGAATACCTTCAATTTTTTAAAACACAATCTATTGTAGCAATACCTAATTTAAATCAACTTTTAAGCATGGTTAAAAATAAATTAAACGATGATAATGCCATGGCAAAAGTGGAAAGCATCTTAAATAGTGATATTTTTAAGATTACAAAGTAATTTTATACTTTATAGCATAGAACGCTTCTGCATGTTTACAACCAATTTCAACTCCTCTATATCTAGAACGACTTATAATTGCATCTAGCCAGGCCATCTTGTAGCTATTAAATTTTTTTATTTGGCTCTGGTAGCACTTGATAGCGTTAATTTTTTGTTCTTGGCAATTACTGATATCTATATAGATATTTGGTTGAGATATTTCATTTTTAATTAATTTTGATGGAAATATTGATTCCCAAGCCAAAACATTATTATTGTATCTAGATGCTGCTAAAACATTACGCGATGTATTATAATGATCTTGATGTGAGTCATGGGGACTGTGAGTTAATATTAGGTCTGGCTTAAAGAACGTAATGGTTTGTTCAATTTTTTTTATTATTTTTACATCAAACGGAATTTTTGTTTCTTTATAATTAAGGGTAATTAGATTTTTTTTGTTTAAATTTAAATATTTAAATGCCTTGAGGCATTCTTTTTTTGCAATACTACTATTTCGAGATATTTTTTTATTTCTATCAATATAAACTCCGTCGCCAATAACAATGACAATGACATCGTAACCACTTGATTGCGCGATAGCTAGAGTGCCACCGCAATTTATTTCTACATCATCAAAGTGGGCGCCTATGGCCATAATTTTACCCTTTTTCATATTTGAACATTATTTCTTTATGTATCCTATACAAGCCCGTTTCCCAGGTAATGCGTGATTTTTTTATTAATAAATCGGCATATGTTTTATAACCAAGTGCATCAAGTGTAGCAAGTAGTGCAAGATTAACTCCGGCCTTTTTGGTTATTATAGTAGTCGCTGCAATTCTGGGATTAATTTCATAAAATTGTGGTCCTTTTTTTGTTAAGATTAATTGCACATTAATAATGCCATTGTATTTTAATTTACGAATTATTTTGCTTACATACTCTATGATTTCGATATTTTTTTCAAGTAACCCAGATAATGACATGCCTGGCAGTAAGGATAGTCTTTGCATTGGAATTATATAAAGAGGTTCACCGTTTCTGGCGTAGCCATAAACCGAGTAGTCCTTTCCCATTAGAAATTCCATAGCAACAAATTTAAGGTATTTTTTTTCACCAAAAATACTTATCAGCTCATTAATATTTAGGTAGATATTATCCGTTGGTTTTTTCATTAAATGATTTTCAAAGCGGCTATATTTTTTTTTAATTATTTTAAACCCACGACTACCGTGTGTTATTCTGGGCTTAATAATGAAAGGTTTTAGGGGGTATTTTAAAAATTTAGCGGCATTTTTTAGGTCATATGTATTTTTGACTGTGTGTGCTGATGGGACCAATTCTAAACCCTCTTTTTTTAAGAATGTTATTGATTTATATTTATCATTGCAAATTTTTATAGTGTTTAAATTGTTTTCATTAATTAAAGCAATCCCATTTCTTTTTAATATTTCGATATTTTTTGTTAAAATTAAACACTCTTCTATGGTTAGAGGAAAGATCGCTTTAATTTTATTTTTTTTAGCAATTGATAATATTAAAGAAATGTAGCTAGGGTCTTTTGCGAGGGGAACGAGATAAAATTTATCAACAAATTTTTTTATAATCGGTTTATAATTTGTGTCAACACCAATTAATTTTTTAAAATAGGGGCGCAGAGATTCAATGACATTAAATCCAACCGGATCAATCGAACAGGCAGTAATTAGAATATTTTCATCTAATTTTGCTTTCATATTTTACACTTTATGTAATATATTGACATTAATTAATTTAACACGTATTATAAATATGTCAAGACGTCTATTATTTTAGAGACGGCTATAGAATAATACTATGGAACTCAAGGTTGAAAAAATTAGTAAAGTGTTCGGCACGACTACGGTCTTAGACAGTGTTTCTTTTTCTTTAGAAAGGGGCCAAAAAGTCGCGCTGGTGGGTAACAACGGCACTGGTAAATCAACTCTGCTAAAAATATTAGCCGGAGTTGTGGAGGCCGACAGCGGTACTGTCAAAAAAAGAAAGGGGTTGGTTGTTGCTTATCTGCCTCAGGATACTAGCTTGGTTTCTGAGGAGACCGTAGAGCAGTATTTGCGGGGAGTTTCCGGCATAGCTTCATTGGAGCAATGTTTGGACTCATCTTCGGAAGCCCAGGCAGAGTACGAGCGAAGAAATGGCTACGGTTTTCAGCACTGCATGGAGCTAGTCCTGGCCGGCCTTGGTCTTCGTTTGCTCGCCTGTGATCGACCGATAAACACCTTGTCATCTGGTCAAAAGAGTAAGGTGTTTATGGCTGGAGTGCTGCTGTCTGACGCCGATGTGCTTTTGTTGGACGAGCCAACCAACAACCTTGATTTGCCAGCTTTGATTTGGCTTGAGCACTTTCTTTCCAAATCAGAAGCCATTTGCTTAGTTGTTTCGCATGATCGTCTTTTTCTTGATCGTGTGGCGCGTAAGATCATGGAGATCGACTGGTATACTCGTCAGTTGACCGTAACCAATGGTCGATATTCAGAGTATTTGGCCAGAGCGGACAAAGAACGAGAGCGTCAGTTGGAAGCATTTATCGCCCAGCAGGAGGAAATAAGGAGGTTGACCGAGTCAGCCAGGGCCAAGCGTATTGAAGCCATGCAAGGCGCGTCTTATCGAGGTAAAGACAATGATAAGTACTTGCGAGGCTTCAAGCGGGATCGTTCGGCTGGTTCTGGCAAAACCGCCAAAGCCATTGAGAAGCGGATTGAGCACATGGATTCTGTGGCCAAGCCAGTGGAGCGGGAAATGTTTCGCATTGAGCTTGATGCTCAAAATCCTGGTGGAACGCGAGATATCACACTCAATGAAATAGTGGCTGGCTATAGTCAGGGCTTTAGGATTGGGCCAATTTCTTTGTTTGTGCCATACGGCAGTCGATTGGCGATAATTGGTTCCAATGGCTCAGGTAAATCCACTTTGCTCAAAACTATAAGCAAACAATTGGTTCCACTTGCTGGCTCTGTTGTCTTGGGAAACTCCCTGATCATCGGCAACTTGATGCAGGAGCATGATAATTTGCCTCGTACTGATAGTATGAAGGACTGTTTGATGAGGCGGGGCAAATTGGCAAAACAAGACACCTATGCTCTGGCAGTCAGGTACGGTTTTCAGACAGAGGAGCTTGATAAGAAGGTTGCTGATTTGTCACCCGGTGGTAGAGCTAGGTTGCTATTGGCAATTTTTTCTGCCTTGTCGGTCAATGTTCTACTGCTTGATGAGCCGACCAACCACCTTGATTTGGAAGCCCTGGATGCCTTGGAAGAGGCAGTTCAGCACTATCAAGGAACAGTGATCTTGGTTTCTCATGATCGCTATTTCTTGGAAAGATTCAAGAGTACGGATACTTACCTGATAACAGAAGGAGGTCTTGTTAGGCAAACAAGTTTAGCTACTTACTTGGCAAAAGCTGAGAAAGAAGCTAAACGGTTGATTCGTGACACTTGGGACGTCGTTTAAATGGGGAGGAGTAGTCAATATTTCTCCCCAACAAAATTGCAATAATTTTTTGATATATGAACCAATATATTAATCTAAAATCAGCAAAAGTCGATAAAAAGTTATTTAACTTTTTAAATGCTACTAAGCGTGAATTTAATACTTTTTTTAATTTCAAAATTATTGATTCTTTGCTATATTTTTTAGACAGTCGTCAGGATTTAGATTTGATTATGGGCAGGAAAACCGAGAGTTGGTTAGTGGCAGTTACTAGGAATAATTGTATTTACATTTTGGATAAGAAAAAGTTTTCATCTGAATTAACCCATAAAACAGAGGATTTTTGGCAGACATTAAGGCATGAGTATAGCCATATTTACTATACACAAATAACCAAAAGTCATTATCCTGCTTGGCTCAATGAGGGGCTGGCTAGCCATCTTTCGGGCAAAAAATTATTGACTAAAAACAATGAGCAAGAAAAATTATTGAATGTTTTTAATTATTTTAATAAAAGTGACTCGGATGTTTATGTAGTGGGTCAATATTGGGTAGAATTTTTGATTAAAAAACACGGTAAGAAAAAAATGATTATGTTGATAAAATCTTTAGATGTAAAATCGGAACTTAGTAGTCAATATTTTGCCAAGCAATTTTATAAAATATACGGCTTTAGGTTTAACAAAAAATCATTTGCTAAATTTTTATAGTATGCCCACCCGCGTCCGCGCCATAATAATACAAGACCAAAAAATACTTTTGATCAAAAGAAAAAAAGACGGCCTTGTCTATTGGGTTTTACCGGGCGGACAAGTGGAAAATGGTGAAGTCAATGAATTTGCTTTACGCCGGGAATGTCAGGAAGAGCTGGGCGTCCAAGTAAAAGTCAAAGAATTATTACACGAAATGTTTTCACAAAAATTAGAGACCCTTGGTCAAAGCGAGTATTTTTTTAACGGCGAGATTATTGGTGGTACTTTAGGCAGTGGCACTGGGCCAGAATGGCAAAGGGGCTTTCACTATACAGGCACCTATAAGATAGAGTGGGTGGAGCTAAAAAATTTGGCCGAGATTGACTTGAAGCCAATGGAAATAAAGAAAATCATATTAAATAAATTGGCTAACGAGGGTTAACATATATTTTTAAATAACTAACTATAAACTTATGTTTCAAAGAAAAAAGCTTGGAACAAAAATAAAAATCGTTTTTATTCTAGTGACTTTGTTGGTAAATATTTTGCCAGCGCCAATTGTTTGGGCTCAAGAGCCCGATCTTGGTGCAAGCACAGAGAGTATGCAGTTGCAGGTCGACAAAAAAATAAAAGAGGCGAATCCTTCAATCTTAGAGCCAATTATGATTGATCCACCTGTGGTGGAAGTTAAGCCGGAAATATTAGAGCTGGATTTAAATCAAGGGTTGTTAACTGTCAAATCTTCTATTGAGGAAGGCGATCTGCCTGAACTTTTGACGAATGAAGAGCCAGTGGCTGGGGCATACCAAAAAACGGATCAAATAAAATCTTTAATTGATAAGCTAAATATTGATGATGTTTCAGCTACTGGTGCTTTTGTGTATAGCTATCCCCTTAATATCCCCGTTGGTCGAAATGGTTTACAACCAGATTTAAAACTTTCATATAATAACCAAAATAAAAATAATTATAGTGTATTTGGGTATGGTTGGGATTTAAACTTGCCGTATATTGAGCGTGCTAGTAAAGAAGGTATGGATAAATTATATACTGAAAATTATTTTATCTCGTCTTTATCTGGTGAATTAGTACCAGTATCCCTAGTTGACGCTAGTCATGGCCTTTATGCCGCTACTATAGATAGTGGGGAATTTTTGGAATACGAATATAGTTCTAGCACTGATGCCTGGTTAGTGACTGATAAGCAAGGTGTGATCTATACTTTCGGATTAAATGCTAGTAGCCGTCAAGACGATCTCGATGATAGCACTAGAGTATATAAGTGGATGCTAGAAGAAATGAGGGACACTAATGATAATTTTGTCAGATATGAGTACTATAAAGATGCCGGACAGATCTATCCTGGTCATATTTTCTATACTGGTTATGATGCAACGGACGGTATTTTTGAAGTTGATTTTGGTAAATACACACGAGGATATAAAAAAGTCTTTTCTCTCATGGCGCCATCCAAGCACGATATCAAAACCCTCTTCCATTTTATTCAGCATATTTGGG
>CALMZN010000061.1 GCA_937870675.1 uncultured bacterium | reverse complement strand
CATAGACACTGCTACCACCACCGAAATACTAAACACCCTAAACAACATTGCTCCTGAGTCCGGACACGCTGTTGCTGATATTAATAATTTAAAATTTTTCAAAGCCCAAGGATGTGATAAATGCCATAATCTTGGTTATAAAGGAAGAGTCGGTATTTATGAAATATTTATGATGACTCCGGAAATAGAAAAATTAATTTTGGCTGGCAATGTTTCAGAATATGAAATTGAAAAAGTGGCCGTTAAAAACGGCATGATCACTATGTTGCAAGATGGCTTGCTCAAAGCCCTCGAGGGCATTACTTCAGTACAAGAAGTATTTAGTAAAGTAAAAGATTAAAACAATTGACATAAAAATAGCCCCAAACTATGGGGCTATTTTTTTCTTGGCTTGTTCTAATTTTTTTCTAGTTTCATCCACTATTTGCCGTGGAGCATTTTCAGTAAAAGCTTTGTTGGTTAATTTTGCTTCCAAGTCAGCAATATATTTTTTCATGTTTTCAAGCTCTTGCTCTTTGAGTGGCTTATGCAGATTGATGATAAAATAGCCATGACTAGTGTTGAACTTCACGCCATCGATGACACTATTCTGCCAAGTGACACCAGCCAGATAAGCGGCTGTTAATTTTGACTCTTTAATTAAAAAATCATTTTCAATATAGCAATCGGGCTTGTTATCTACACGCATTTTGTTTTCGGCTTTCAGGTTCCTAATCATAGCCACCAATTCCATTAGCTCGGCAAAGGCCTTGATGGCTTCTTGGTCTTGCTTGCCAGCTTTTGGCCAATGCTCTACGATCATCAGGTGCGGGGCTTCAAACTGCTTCCAGATCTGTTCGGTGACAAATGGCGTAAAAGGATGCCACAAAATTAGTAAGCGCTCCAAAATATATAATAAAATTTCATCTTTATTTTTTTCAAACTTGGCTAATTCTAAATACCAATCAGCTAATTTTGACCAAGTAAATTCATATAATTTTTCACCAGCGCTTGATAAATCATATCTGTGAAAATCGCTGGTAATCTGTTCTACCAAATCATTGTACTCTGACAAAATCCAAGCATCGGCTAGGGTCTTTGGCTGGGGTTCTTTTTCTACTCTTTTTATCTTTTGGACTGAAGAAAAAATAAAGCGAGAAATATTCCAAAGCTTATTAACAAAATTGCGATAGCCGGCTATCTTTTCTTCATAAATACGAAAGTCATTACCCGGACTTGTGCCAATGATGGTGGACAAACGCAAAGCATCAGCACCAAATTTATCAATCATCTCAATAGGATTGATGCCATTACCTAAAGATTTACTAAATTTTCTTCCTTCTTTGTCGCGCACCATGCCGTGCAAATACACCAAGGCAAAGGGTTTGTCGTTCAACAAATACTCGGTCATCAAAATCATCCTGGCCACCCAAAAAAATATAATATCATAACCAGTTTCCATCAACAAGGTCGGATGATAAAGTTGTAAATCTTTAGTATCATCCGGCCAGCCCAAAGTAGAAAAAGTCCACAAAGATGAGGAAAACCAAGTATCCAAAGTATCTTGATCTTGAGTAATATTCTGACCATTGGCCTTGGCTTTGGCCTTAGCTTCATCATGAGCCACAATTATCTGTTGATCGTCAGTGTACCAAATAGGGATCCTGTGTCCCCACCACAATTGCCTAGAAATACACCAGTCGTGCAAATTTTCCAGCCAATGAAAATATATTTTTTCAAAACGGCGCGGCATGATTCTGATATCTTTGTGTTTGACCGCCTCTATCGCCAGCTCTTTGAGACTTTTATTTCGGTAGGGAATTTTTTTATCAACAGCCACAAACCACTGTTCAGAAGTCAATGGCTCAATGGGTGTTTGGCAACGATAACAAATTGATAAATTATTATTGAAATCCTCTATTTTTTCAATTTGATTAGCGACTTGCAGATCAGCCACAAAATTATTTCTGGCTTCAAGGGTGCTTTGGCCAGCATATTTGCCACCACTAGCTAATATCTTTCCCTGCTCATCAATCAGCTTGATGATTTCTAGGCCATACTTGGTAGCAAAATCATAATCAACCATACTATGCGCTGGGGTGACACCAATAACACCAGAACCAAACTTGGGGTCAATGCTTTTATCGGCAAAAACTTTTACTTTTATCTTGTGCCCAGCCAAATCTATGTCCAAACTTTGGCCAATATATTTTTGGTATCTATGATCATCTGGATGGACAGCCACGCCAGTATCGGCTAGCTTGGTTTCTGGCCTAGTAGTAGCCACCACAAAAGGACCATATTTTATGTAGTACAGTTTGCTTTGCTGTTCCTCATATTCAACTTCATCATCAGCCAAAGTCGAAGTACAGCGTGGACACCAATTTACTATCCGATAGCCCCTATAGATCAAGCCGTCATTGTACATTCTAATGAAGGCCTCATTGACTGCCTGAGATAAGCCATCATCAAAAGTATAGCGCTCCCTAGACCAATCACAGCTTGAGCCCATCCGCCTAATTTGTTCACGAATAGTGCCTTGGGAGTCGGCCACATATTGTTTTACTCGCTCTAAAAATTTTTCTCTGCCCAAAGTATGTCGATCAGTGCCTTCGCTGGCTAATATTTTTTCTACCTTGGTCTGAGTAGCAATGGAAGCGTGGTCCGTGCCCGGTAACCACAAAACTTTGTAGCCCTGCAAACGTTTGTAGCGAATTACAGCATCCTCAATGGCTAAGCCCACGGCATGCCCAATGTGCAAAATACCCGTGGCATTGGGTGGTGGCATAGAAATAGTAAAAGTCGGCCCATCAGTGCGTAAATTGTCAGGATTAAAAAAACCACTATCCAGCCACAGTTGATATATTTCTTTCTCGTGCTGAGCTGGCTCGTAAGCTTTTGGTAAATCAATTTTTTTATCTACATCATCCATATTTTAGCTAACACGCACTCGCCTAGTTTGACCTTCAATATAGTCAATATTAATATTTATCGCATCTTTTGGCAAATTAACAACGCGATCAGCCCACTCAATAACCACAATATTTTCTGGATCATTAAGATAATCCGCCAAACCAATTTCTGTTAGATCTTCAGTTTTTTCCAAGCGGTAGCAATCTACATGAACCAATCTTTTTATTTTCTTATGTTGACTTTGATATATTTTCATCAGCACAAAAGTGGGACTAGTAATATTGTCTTCTATACCCAAGGCCTTGGCTAATCCTTTGACAAAAACTGTTTTACCAGCGCCCAAATTCCCAACCAAAGCCAATACTTCACCACCCCGCAATTTCTGAACTAGCTCTTTGGCGATTTTTTCTGTCTCGGCTTGACTTTTTGCTATATATTCTTTCATTTTATGTTAGATAATTTATCCCTGTGCTTAGCTAATTATACAACACTGACCCCAATACTTCAAAAAATTATTTTTCAACCAAGGGCCAATTAGCCAGTGGCTCGAGTTTGTGAGCTTTTTCGCCTAGATAAAATTTTGCTTGCTTATTTTTTATCTGGTAATAGGCGGCCGCGCCAATCATAGCCGCATTGTCCCCAGTAAATTTTAGATCTGGAGCAAAAAACGGTAAACCGAGTTTATCAGCCGCGTTTTTCAAATTTTGTTTAAGAAAAGTATTAGCGGAAACTCCGCCGGCCAACATAATGGCTTTGGCCTTATATTTTTTGGCGGCCAAAAATGTTTTTTTAACCAAGACCTCTGTGACAGCCAGTTGGAAACCCGCGCAAATATCCGCCACATCTTGCTGATTTATTTTTTGCTTTTTTTCCATAAAATATAGTATGGCTGTTTTCAAGCCCGACAAGCTAAAATCAAAATTATGGCTATTGATCATGGGTCTAGGAAAATCATACTTATGAGCATCACCCATTGTAGCCAGACGACTAACAATCGGACCACCCGGATAACCCAAATTCAAAAGCTTAGCCACTTTATCAAAGGCCTCGCCAACTGCATCGTCAAGCGTCCGACCCAACAATTGATATTGACCGTGGCCAGTCATCAATATCAGCTCAGTGTGTCCGCCAGAAACCACAGCAATAACGCTGGGAAAATATTTTTTACTATTCTTCTGCAATTCTTTGTGCGTCAGCCAGTTGGAATAGATATGCCCTTCTAGATGATTGATGGGTACCAGTGGCTTATTACTCGCTAAGCTCAAGGCCTTGGCTATGGCCACTCCCAAAACCAAAGAAGTGACCAGCCCAGGCCCTTGAGTAAAAGCAAGGTAGTCAATATTTTTTAACTTATTTTTACCCAAAGCATGGTCTAACAAGGGCATGATAGTTTCTAGGTGTTTCCGGGAGGCCACTTCTGGCACCACCCCGCCATATTTTTTGTGAATATTAACTTGTGAATAGACCAAATTTTTCTCTAAATACAAAAAACCCCTTTGCTCACCCAACACTGCCAAGGCCGTTTCATCACAAGATGTTTCAATAGCTAGAATCTTCATGTTCTTATTATAGCAGATATATTATTTTAAGATAAAAGACCCGCTATGTCAATGACGCTTAACTGTTTTATTTTTTGCTAAAATACGATAAACTCTACATATGCCTCGCCATAAATTAAAAAAATTTATTGAATTGAAAACCTTCGGCAATGTGCTCGAAGTCGGTGATCCAGATATTAAACAAAGGATAAAAAAATTTATTGGCCGAAAAAATAAATTGATTTTGGAATTAGGTTGTGGCAAGGGCGAATACAGTGTGGCCTTGGCTGAAAAAAATCCTGACAAAAAATTTGCTGGCCTGGATATTCAGGGTGAAAGATTGTGGCATGGCGCCAAAAAAACTCAAGAAAAAAATTTAACAAATATAATTTTTGTCCGCTTCCAAGCGGAGCATCTTAATAAAATATTTTCCAAACATTCTGTTGATGAAATCTGGCTGACTTTTCCTGATCCTTACCCACGAAAAAAACAAGCCAAAAAAAGATTGGTCTCTCCGCAATTTTTAAAAGTTTATAAAAACTTATTAAAAGATAATGGTTTGGTGCACTTAAAAACTGATGACAAAAAATTATTTAATTTTGCTATTGCTTCATCCAAAATTGAAGGGTTTAAGGTAAATAAAAAAATAATTGATATCTATAAACGCAAAAAAATTAGCTCGGATTTAATGATAAAAACCTATTTTGAAGAAAAGCACTTAAAGGCCAAGAAAAAAATCTACTATTTAAAAATAGGGAAATAATTTTTGTATTAATCCCCCACCTGCCTGCCGGCAGGCAGGAACCCCCTTTGACAAGGGGGCTTAAATATTCCTCTCCTGTTAAGGGGAGGTTGGAGGGGTTAAAAAGGCCCGTTTTAGGGTCTTTTTTAATATTGACAATATTATATATATGTGCTATAATTATATGTTAAATTCACAAGCGTAGCCATTCGGCTCAACCGAACCTTTACATGGGGGTATATCGAGATGAAAGCGCTGTTTTCCACCCTTTCCGGTGTCATCTTCTTCCTCGCACTAGTCCCTTACACCATCACCATTCTGAAAGGAAAGACCAGGACCAGGCCAGCCAAGGCCAGCTGGCTCATCTGGGCCAGCATGGACACTGTCGTGTTCGCCGGCATGGTGGCCAAGCACTCCATGAACGGCCAGATCCTGGCCGCCATCTGTGGCGCTTGGGTCGTCTTTTTCCTGACCCTCAAGTACGGCGTGCCTGGGTGGACGCGAATCGACAAGATCTGCCTGGGTGGCACGGTTCTCGCTATGCTGCTCTGGGCGATCAGTGGCAACCCGGTGGTTGGTATCGTCACGAGCTTGGGCTCAGGTTTACTCGGGTCGGTGCCTACGTTCGTATCGGCCTGGCATGATCCGAGCCGCGAGAACAAACTGGCGTGGACGATGTGCGTCGTCTCCTGCGTATTCGCTATCCTGGCCATCTCCGACTGGACACTGGCCTCCGCCGGGCAACCGCTGGTTTTCGCCTTCATCGATGTCACCGGGCCCAGCTCCGTCATCGAGCGCTTCTCCGGCAAGCAGCTGGGCCAGGGCGCACCGGACGCCTCGAGCTTCCCGAGCGGCGGCATCCGGGCCACCTTCGAGGCGAGGGGATATACGGCCTGGGACATGTCCTCGCCGGCCTTTATCCGGCGGAACGGCATCTCGACGACCCTTTGCATCCCGACGGCCTTCTTTTCCTACACCGGAGAGGCTCT
>CALMZN010000060.1 GCA_937870675.1 uncultured bacterium | reverse complement strand
CGTTGCCAACGAACATTTTCAATCTCCACATTGACACTGCCAACAGAAACATCAATTTTATGACCCAATTGCAAAAGCAAATGCTGATCCGAAGCATTCAAAAAAGAAGTTCTAAATGGCAATTCTTGACCATTGACTATAAAACGATATTCCAAAGAAGACACCAGCCAATCCTCATTGGGATTTTTGATGCTGGCTACTAAATTATAAATGCCATTACCCAAAGTCAAGGCCTTGGCTTGGCCTAATTCAATATCTAGAGGCGCTTCTTCTTGATGATAAGCCGACCAAGCGCCAGTTTTTTTGACTGTTTCTGAAAGCTCCAACCAGCTGGGTGCTTGGACATAGCGCACCACGTTGATGACCAGTATGGCATAGATAATAAAAATTATTAAAAAAGAAAAAATCCAAGCCAAACGAATAAATATGGCCTTGTGTTGCAAGACATACATGCCACGCTTAAGATCTTTTTCTGATAGCGGTTGAAAATAGTCCATAAAATATAATCACTAATGTGGTTATTATACTAAAAAATCGCTCCTAAGACAACTATTTGGCGATAGTGGGAAAATTATGTTATAATGAACTCACTAATTGATTAAATTATACTTTCATGTTTGACACTTCTAGGGATGTACTAAATTTAGTGCTAAGTATCTCCATTTTTTTGGTAGCGACAGCCCTGGCCTATCTTTTGTTCCAAATGTCCAAAACATTTCGGGCCATGAATCGCATAGCCGAAGGCGCGGAAAAAATTGTCCAAGCCATTGAAGAAAGCATTGAAAGATTCAAAGACAAAACCAGCAATATTGCCACCTATTTGACTGTGGTTTTAAAGACCGGCCAGCAGATATTGGAAATGGTTCAAAACAAAAGAGCCGCTCGTCGCAGTAAAAAAAGCGCCGGGCCGGAATAAAACAAAAACCAAAACAAACACCCCGATAATATTTTGTTGCCTTACAAATTATCGGGTTTTATTGTTCGCGCCAAAAAACAAAAATGTTTATTCACCTACATACTCATTCGCACTATAGCTTGCTTGACGGCTTGGGCACCATAGACGGATTGATCGCGGAAGCGAAAAACCAAGGTGCTACGGCTTTGGCTTTGACTGACCATGGATCAATGTATGGGGTAATTGAGTTTTATCAAAAATGCCACAAAGCTGGCCTCAAGCCAATAATTGGTGTGGAATCATACATCACTCCCGGCCAACTAACTGACCGCAGTTCCAAAGAAAAACCCTATCATCTCATACTTCTAGCCGAAAACAACGAGGGCTACCGTAATTTATTAAAATTAACCAGTATTGCCCACTTGGAAGGTTTTTATTATAAGCCCCGACTGGATTGGGAAACACTCAAAAAATATTCAGCGGGACTGATTGCTTCCACGGCCTGCCTCAATGGACCGCTGGCTCGGCATGTTTTGGCTCGCCAAAATGACACGGCTGAAAAAAATCTAAAAACTTTGCTGGATATTTTTGGACCAGACAGATTATTTATCGAATTACAAAACCGTCGTAATACTGACCAAAACATTGCCAATCAAGGAATGGTGGCTCTGGCTAAAAAATATAATGTACCGCTTATTGCCACCAACGACATCCACTATGTAAAAAGTACTGACGATCAAGCTCAAGATGTCTTGCTTTGTATCCAAACCAAACAAAAACAATCCGACCAAAACCGCCTGTCCTATTTGGGCGAAGATTTTTCCATGTTTTCTGAAAGTATGATGCGCGACTTTTTCATTGACACTCCCGAAGTCATGGACAACTGTCTCAAAGTTGCCGAGCGCTGTAATGTAGAAATAGAATTAGGCAAAATACAATTACCAACATACGATTTGCCAAGCGGAGTTACTCCCGAAAAAGAATTGGAGCGCTTATCTTGTTTGGGTATTGAAAAAAGATTCGGAAAAAAATTGGAAGAATTGCCAAAAAATATTGCCGAACGATTGCAATATGAGCTGTCAGTCATTGAACGCACTGGCTATGCCGCTTATTTTCTAATTGTTCAAGATTTTGTCAACTGGGCCAAGAATAACAAAATAATCGTCGGGCCGGGCCGCGGTTCAGCCGCTGGCAGTTTGGTGTCATACTTGATTGGCATCACCAATATTGACCCCATCAAATACGACTTGCTTTTTGAAAGATTCCTAAACCCTGAGCGTGTTTCCATGCCTGATATTGATATGGATTTTGCCGACACTGGACGCGATGCTGTTATTCAATATGTGGAAAATAAATACGGCAAAGACCATGTGGCCCAAATAATCACTTTTGGTACTATGGCGGCCCGGGCCGCTATCCGCGATGTCGGCCGAGTTTTGAGCTATAGCTACAGCTATTGTGATCAAGTAGCCAAAATGATACCCATGTTTATGTCTTTGAAAGAGGCCTTAAGCACTGTGGAAGAAATCAAGCACCTCTATAATGAAGACCCCGAAGCCCAAAGATTGCTGGATATGGCCAAAAAATTGGAAGGTCTAGCTCGTCACACTTCTACCCATGCCTGCGGTGTTTTGATTACCAAAGAGCCCCTGGTCAACCACGTACCCATCCAATACGCCAGCTCTGACGACAAAACTATTATTTCCCAATATTCTTTACATCCGATTGAAGATCTTGGCTTGCTAAAAATGGACTTTTTGGGCTTAAAAAATTTGACCATCATTGAGCAAGCCATTGATATTATTGAAGCCACCAAAAAAATAAAAATAGATTTAGATAATATTCCTTTGGACGACAAAAAAAGTTTTGAACTTTTACAACGCGGTGAAACAATCGGCGTTTTCCAGCTAGAGTCCGGCGGTATGAAGCGCTACCTAAAACAATTAGTACCCACTGAGCTAGAAGACATCATTGCCATGGTCTCGCTCTATCGCCCTGGTCCAATGGAATTTATTCCTGATTTTATTGAAGGTAAACATGGTCGCAAAAAAATTACTTATTTGCATCCTCGCTTGGAACCAATTTTGAAAAATACCTACGGCATTGCCATTTACCAAGAGCAAATCATGCGCATTGCCAGTGATTTGGCTGGCTTCAGCTATGGCCAAGCTGATGTTTTACGCAAAGCCGTGGGTAAAAAAATCAAAGAACTCTTGGTAGAGCAAGAAGTAGCGATGATAGCCGGCATGTCCAAAAACGGCATTGACAAAAAAACCGCGGAAAAAATCTGGGAATTTATTTTGCCTTTTGCCCGTTATGGTTTCAATCGATCGCACGCCGCTTGCTATGCCATGATCGCCTACCAGACCGCCTATCTCAAAGCCAACCACACCGAGGCCTTCATGGCGGCCTTGCTTACTTCTGATCAAAATAATATTGACCGTATCACGATCGAAATCAACGAGTGTCGCAAAATTGGCATTGAGGTGTTGCCACCAGATATCAATGAAAGCTTCAGCGACTTCACAGTAGTCATGAGCAAAGATCCGCAAATAAAAAATAAAATGCGCTTTGGCTTGAAGGCCGTAAAAAATGTCGGCAAACATATTGCCAAAGAAATAATCCGCGAAAGAAAAGAGCGTGGCCCTTACAAATCAATGGAAGATTTTCTGATGCGCATCAAAGATAAGGACTTGAATAAAAAATCATTAGAAAGTTTGATCAAAGCCGGCGCTTTTGATTCCTTTATTACTCGCGGACAGGCCTTGGGCAACCTTGATAAGCTTTTGGAATTTCACAAAAGAGTGCAAAATGATCACTCCAGTGGTCAAAACAATCTTTTTGCTGATTTGCCACTGGCCGCTCCTATTTTTTCTTTGAAATTAAACCAATTTCCAGACGCCGAAAGCAACATCAAACTAACTTGGGAAAAAGAACTGCTCGGCCTCTATATCAGCAACCATCCTTTCAAAGAATACTTGGATATTTTGCCACAACATGTTGTCCGGCTACCACAACTCAAAAATCGCGACGGACAAGAAGTGACTGTGGCTGGCATTATCACTACCATACAAAAAAAAATAACCCACAAGGGACAAAATATGCTTTTTGTCGGACTAGAGGACTCTTTTGGCTCTTGTGAAGCGCTTATTTTCCCCAAAACTTTGGAAAAAACTTTCGGCTTATGGAAGGATGAGGCCAAAATTTTGATCCACGGGCGCGTCACTGAAAAAGACGGCCAGCCCAAAATTTTGGCTGAAAGCGCCGAATTAATCAATGAACAAACTATCAAGCAATGGCAATCCAGTAAGCTAATTAATCACCGCCTGTGGATAAAATTGCCAGCCAAATTCCAAAAAGAGGGCTTAGGAGCCATAAAAAAAATATTAGAAACTAAACCCGGCAATACACCGGTCTACTTGGAAATCAATAATGGCAAATCACGAAAATTAAAAACTAACCTAAAAGTTTTACCAGATGAAAAACTAAAAAAAGAAATTTGCCAGCTTTTGGGTCCTGATGCTTGGGAATTAAATAGTTAAAAATAGCCGAAAACTATTTTTTTTGCTATAATATTTAACAGGGTAAATATGACCAGCCAAATAAAAACAAAAAATAGTATTTATGTAAAAATTATTAGCTTCTTTTTGGTGTTGACTATTGGAGCTATTTTTTTAATCCTGCACTTTGCTATGTCCAAGGCCACTATCAAAATTTTTAGCCAAGCCGAGAACCAAAATAAACAAATAATCATTACTCTCCAAGCCGAAAATACTGAAAATATTTCCCCCGAGGCCTTACTAGGAAAAATAATGAGTATCGATCTAGAGCTAGAGGCCAGCACTCCCAGCACCAGTGAAAATATCCCTTCTGAAAAAGCCGGTGGTCAAGTGATTATTTATAATAAATACAGCAAAGACCAAACACTAGTAAAAACTACGCGCCTATTAACTCAACTTGGCAAAATTTACCGTATCTCTGAAAATGTCAGTGTGCCAAAAGGCGGACAAATCAAAGTTTGGGCTGAAGCTGACCAATCTGGCGCTGACTATGTCAGTGACGCTATTGAAAAGCTGACTATCCCCGGTCTCTGGCCCCAACTTCAGGATGTGATATATGCTTCCGCTCCCAATGGCTTCAAGCAAGAAAGCCGACCCGGCTACAAAGTGACCAAAGAAAATATTGATACTGCCCAAAATAATTTGCTGACTGAAGCCAAAAAACAAGGTGTGGAAAAAATAAATAGCTTATTGACTGATGATTTAAAAATTGATGATGGCCGTCTGTTCATCAAGCAAGAAATTATCAGCTCTAGCGCCATCAATGACAATAGTCCCGAAGCGACTATCAAAGAAAAATTGACAATATACGGACTGGTTTTTTCTATGGCTGATTTGTATAAATTGGCTGAAAAAAAATTTAGCTCCCAGCTAGCTAGCGACCAGAGTGTCATAGAATTTTTGCCCGATCAATACACTTACAAAATATCCGAAATTGATGTAGCCAAAAACCAAGCCATAATAGAAGTGGAACTGGAAGCTAAAATAAAATCCAGCAGTCATCCTTGGCTAATTGATAAATCAAGATTAGTAGGCCTAAACGCTGAGCAAATCAAAGAGTACTTGAAAGACGAATTTAATATTGAAGAAGCAGAGGTCAAATTTTATCCTTTTTGGGTAAAAACAGCGCCCAAACTCAAAGACCATATTATTATTGAATAATGATTGACCCTAACCCCCTAAATCCCCCTTAACAGGGGGACTTTTTGTTTTGTCTTTTTTTAAGCTCGTTTTTTCTTAAACCAATCTGTTTTAAAATATTTTGATATACGCCTTCTGAATTATTTATAACTTCATCGTTTGTGTACCTAATTACTTTAATGTCCGAGCTATTTAGTTTTTGAGTACGACATAAATCATAATTTTTATTTTGATAATGACTATCCCCATCTATTTCTATTGCCAATAACAATTTTGAACAATAAAAATCTAAAATAAAATTATCTATTGGTTTTTGTCGTAAAAATTTATAACCTGTTTTTTTATTAGATAAAACTTCTTGCCAAATCTTCACCTCTGCCACAGTGAGGTTCTTTCTATTAGACCTGGCAAAATTTTTTAAATCCAAATTGTAATTAATAATACCACGATTATTTTTTATAGACATAAAAATCACTTTTCTTTTCTTAATATTATTCTAACGCCCCAAACCCCCTTTGACAAGGGGGAATTTAACCCCCTGAATCTCCCTTAACATGAGACTTTCAAAAATTTTCCTCCCCTGTTAAGGGGAGGTTGGAGGGGTTAAGGCCAACTTTTTTTTGTATAAAAAAACAGAGCTCGGAACTCCCACCACGATGGTGAAAAAATTCCGAGCCCCGAAGACCCTAGGCCCAAAGACCTAGCTTACTCCCGAAAGGCAGGCACCGCCCGTGAGCTTCGACCAGCAGCTTGTCGCTACTGGCAGTTGGTGAGCGAAATGATCTGAGCATCCTTGCCGAAGCCCGTGATCTCGTAACCATCGACCACGCCATCGCCGTTCTTATCGAGCGACTTGTAACCGACCTGACCCCTCGTCAAGGACCGCTCGCCATTGAGGTTAATCGGCGAGTCCGCCACCTTGGTGAACGGATTCTCCAGCAGTCTAGCGTCGGGTAGCAGATTGATAATCGTGACGCCGTAAGGTAGCGCATCGTTCACCGATTTAGGGTACACGCCGCTGTTCTGGACGGCAAAATTCTCGGCCGCGAACTGCACAGCCTCGCAGTTATTCTTGAGCTCAGCCTCCTTTCCCCGAACCTGCATGTTGATGAAGCTCGGAATCGCGATCGCGGCCAGGATGCCGATAATCACGACGATAATCATGAGTTCGAGCAGTGTCTCGGGCAGTAGATCCCTGAAGCCCTTACGATTGCTCATTGCACACACTCCTTTATCATGAGTTTTGCTGTTTTTGATATCTGGTTTATTCAAAACACCAAAAAACAGCAGTTGTGAAAGAACAAGGTATAGTATTATGTTTTAACTATCCTGTCAACCCGCCTGCGAAATGGCACCACCTCGCAGGTGGTTTCCATTTTACAACTCATTAAATATAGACTATAATTATACTTGCTTTAGACGATTGGAATGTTCACCAAGCATTCTCCTAACTATTGGATCGAGTCCAGCTCGACTAAGTCTAAATAATGAAGTGCCCTCCTGCGCTGAAGCTACGGAGAGAACTTGGGTGGAACCATCCTTCCCCTAAACCATATGGTTCAGGGTTCGGATGGCAGGCCGCAAGACCTGCCACCAATGAGGGGTCCCAAGAACAGCTGTTCTTTGGGATTTTTTAATTCTAACCTAAGTATAAAAATATATGTCATTCTGGAGCGAACCCAGCTGCTCGCGAGCGGCTGGGGAGCGATAGAATCTACTAGTTAAATTGATTTAGATTCTATCGGTCGCTACGCTCCCTCCAGAATGACGAGAAAGAAAACATATGAAAAACATTGAAGAAATTCGACACTCGCTATCGCACATCATGGCTATGGCGATCTTAAAAAAATTTCCTGATGCCAAGCTTGGTATTGGACCAACCATTGATAATGGTTTTTATTATGATTTCCTATTACCAGAAAAATTATCTGACGCTGATTTACCAGAAATAGAAAAAATCATGCAAGAGCTGATCAAACAAAATATTGAATTCAAAAAAACTACTGTCAGTCGTGAAGATGCTTTGAAAAAAGTAAAATCACTCAAACAAAACTTCAAAGAAGAGCTGATAAACGATTTAGGAAAAGATGAAAAAATTTCTTTTTATGCTTCTGGAGATTTTGAAGACCTGTGCGCTGGACCACATATCAAAAACACCAAAGAAATTCCCGGCGATGGCTTTAAGCTGACCCACCTAGCTGGCGCTTATTGGCGCGGTGATGAAAAAAATAAAATGATGACCAGAATTTATGGTTTAGCGTTTGCTAACCGCAAAGAACTGGCCGTGCATCTCAATATGCTGGAGCAAGCCAAACTCCGCGACCATCGCAAGATAGGTAAAGATTTGGATCTATTTATTATTGACCCACTTGTAGGTCATGGTTTGGTGCTGTGGCAACCAAAAGGAGCCATGCTCTGGCGAGTAATGGAAAATTTTTGGTATGAAGAACATTTAAAAAACGACTATGAGTTAGTCCGCGGACCGCATATCGGCAGTCGCAGTTTGTGGGAAACTTCCGGACACTGGGGATTTTATAGCAGTAGCATGTATCCACCCTTGGAGGTTGGGCAAAGTTTGGAAGAAGCCAAAGAGGGCAAAAAAAACAAAGTTAAGGAAGAATATTTGCTAAAACCAATGAACTGTCCCTTTCATGTCATGCTCTACAAATCCAGACCTAGAAGCTACAAAGAACTGCCCATCCGCTGGGCCGAATGCGGTACCGTCTATCGCTATGAAAAATCCGGTGAATTATCGGGTTTGACTCGTGTCCGTGGCTTTACCCAAGATGATGCTCATATTATCTGCAGTCGCGACCAAGTTAAAGAAGAATTAAAACGCGTAGCCAGATTTATCAAGTTTATTTTTTCTTCTTTCGGTTTTAATGATTATAAAGTCTATCTATCTCTGCGCGACCCAAAAAACAAGGAAAAATACAGTGGTAATGATGAGGGCTGGCAGTTTACCGAAGCCGTCTTAGAAGAAGTAGCTAAAGAAGAAAAATTGGACTATGTCAAAGAGGTTGGTGAAGCGGCTTTTTATGGTCCCAAGTTGGACTATAAAATAAAGGATATCTTGGGCCGCGAATGGCAATGTAGCACTTTACAATTTGATTTCAACTTACCGGCTAGATTTGATCTACAATTTACTAATGATCAAGGTAAGGATGAACAGCCCTACATGTTGCATCGCGCCTTATTTGGTTCTTTTGAAAGATTCATAGGCCTACTAATAGAAAATTATGCTGGCGCTTTCCCTCTCTGGCTCTCACCCGTGCAAATAAAAATATTGACTGTTGGCGCAACTCACACTGATTTTGCCAAAAAACTACAAAGCGAATTTTTAGCTGAAGGCATCCGCACCGAGCTTGATGACCTAGACGAAACCGTGGGCAATAAAATCCGCAAAGCATCTCATGAGAAAATCCCTTACACGCTAGTGATTGGCGACAAAGAAATGGGCTCTGATGATTTGGCAGTACGCGTACGCGGACAAAAAGATTTATTAAATATAGAAAAACAAAAATTCATCGACAAAATAAAAACCCAAATCAAACATCGTGATTTAAACCTATAAGAAAGGAAAAATATGGAAATCAAAACCGCCCTTACTTACGATGATGTTTTGCTTGTGCCCAAAAAATCTGATGTCCAATCCCGTCAGGATGTTGACATCACTGCCAACTTAACTAAAAACATCTCTCTCAAAATACCCTTAGTCAGCGCCAACATGGACACTGTGACGGAAAACCGCATGGCCATTGCTATGTCTTTGGCTGGTGGTATTGGTATTATTCATCGTTTTTGTGATATAGAAACGCAGGTCAAAGAAGTAATTAAAGTCAAAAGAAAACAAAATCTTATTATTGACAATCCTTTTACTATTCATCCCGACCGCACTCTAGCGGAAGTTAAAACTAAGATTACCGAATTAAACTGCACCAGCTTTTTGGTGACGGCTGATGGCCACAAATTATTAGGCATCATTACCCACCGCGATATGCTCTTTGCCACCAATGACAATGTTTTGGTCTCTGACTTGATGACTCCCAAAAGCAAGCTTATTACTGCCGCTCCTGATGTCAGCCCCGAGGAGGCCAAAGCCCTGATGAAAAGCTACAAAATTGAAAAATTACCCTTAGTTGACGCCGAGTTTAACATCGTGGGTCTGATCACGGCCACTGACATCAGTCGCAATCTCAACAACAAGCAAGCCAGCAAAGATAACAAGGGTCGATTATTAGTTGGAGCGGCCATCGGAGTCCGCGAAGGATTTTTGGAACGAGCCCAAGCTTTAGTTGAGGCCGAAGCTGATGTTTTGGTGGTTGATATTGCTCATGGACACTCGATCAATGAATTAAGAGCTATTGATGCTATTCGCAATAAATATCCAAATATTAATTTAATAGGTGGCAATATTGCTACTGCCCAAGCCGCTCGTGATTTGATAAGCGCTGGCGTACAGGCAGTCAAAGTCGGCATTGGACCGGGCTCAATCTGCACCACCAGAATCACCACTGGTTTTGGTGTGCCACAATTGACCGCTATTTTCAATATCGCGCCAGTTTGCCGGCAAGCCGGCATACCTTTATTGGCTGATGGCGGTATCAAACAGCCCGCTGACTTGGTCAAGGCCCTAGCCGCTGGGTCTGACACTGTCATGATTGGCGGGCAATTTGCTGGCACCGAAGAAACACCAGGCCCGACTCTCAACTACAAAGGCCGTCAATACAAAATATCTCGCGGTATGGCCTCACTTACCGCCTCTTTATCCCGGCCCGATGCCAAAGAAAATTTCAACCAAATCACTCCCGAAGGCATTGAAGCGCGCGTGCCTTATCGTGGGCCAGTCCAAAATATTATCAACCAATATATTGGTGGCTTAAGAAGTGGCATGAGTTATGGTAATGCTCGCAATTTAGCTGAACTAAGAAATAATGCCGAGTTTATACGCATCACCCACTCTGGCCAGATAGAATCCGGCTCACATGATAATGAAGTAATCTAATGGGAAAAAGTATAAAAAAATTTCATTTAATAATCTTTGGTTGTCAGATGAATACTTCTGACGCTGAAAGATTGGCTACGATTTTGAAAAAAATCGGCTACACAGAAACTCAAAATGAAAAAGAAGCCGACTTGATTGGCTTGGTTGCTTGCTCAGTACGCCAAGCCGCTGTGGATCGCCTTTATGGCAAGCTCCGTGAATGGAGTTTGGTCAAAGAAAAACGGCCACTGATCACTCTACTGTCTGGCTGTGTTTTGCCCGCTGACCGAAAAAAATTAGCTCACAAATTTGATTTATTTATTGATATCAATCATTTAAATAATCTAGCTAAAGATCTAAAAAATATTGCACTAGAAGAAAAGCTGTCCCTGCCTAATTTTTTTGATATTGCACCTAGCTACAGTTCTGACTATCGCGCTTATGTGCCAATCATGACTGGTTGTAATAAATTTTGCTCTTATTGCGCTGTACCCTATACTCGTGGCCGAGAAACTTCCCGACCGAGTGAACAAATAATTGCCGAAGTCAAAGAATTATTAAAAAAAGGATACAAAGAAATTATTTTACTAGGACAAAATGTAAATAGTTACGGCCTAGATCGTAAGCAGGAAATAAAATTTCCGGAATTACTAAAAAAAATTGATGCTTTGGGTAAAAATTTTTGGCTAAAATTTTTGACCAGCCACCCTTATGATATGTCTGATGAATTGATCCAAGCCATGGCCAAAAGTAAAAATTTGACACATTATTTGCATTTACCAGTACAGTCCGGATCTGACGCAATACTCAAAAAAATGAATCGACACTACACTGTTGCTCATTATAAAAAATTAATCAAAAAAATCCGCCAGAGCATTCCTGACCTAGCAATCTCTACTGATATAATTGTCGGCTTCCCAACTGAGACCGAAGCTCAATTTAAAGAAACTCTAAAATTAGTAAAAGAAATAAAATACAACACTGCTTACTTTGCTCAATACTCTTCTCGATCAGGCACCACAGCTGCCAAACTATATAAAGATGAGGTGCCAAAAAGCATCAAGAAAAAACGCTGGCAAGAATTAAATAAACTTATTGGTCAGCAATCACTCATTTTTAACAAAAAACTAGTCGGGCAAGATGGTTTAGTATTAATTGACCAACACAAAAAAATAGGCCAAAATTGGCTAAATTTAGGCAAACTAGCCAACTATACGACAGTCAAAATTTTGACTAAAAAACCGCTAAAAATTGGCCGTTTCGTCAAAGTAAAAATAAATAAAGCCCTCAATTGGGGTGTGGAAGCAAAAATAAATGAGCGATAATAAATCAAAAATCATAGTAATTTTAGGCCCGACTGCTTCTGGCAAGTCGGCTTTGGCCGTTTCTTTGGCCAAAAAATTTAATGGTGAAATAATTTCCGCTGACTCCAGACAAATATACCAAGGTCTAGACATCGGCAGTAATAAAACTACCTTAGCTGAACAAGACGGCGTCAAACATTATTTATTGGATATTGTAAAACCAAACCAAGATTATTCTTTGCATGATTGGCAACAAGCCGCTTTTAAAACCATCGCTCATATTACCAGTGAACATAAAGTTCCGATCATCTGTGGTGGCACTGGACTGTATCTCTCCTCTATTTTACAAAATTATCAGATTCCAGAAACTAACCTTGTTTTACGCCAAGAACTACAGCAATATACTTTGCCACAATTGATCAAGCAACTAAAAATTTCTGACCCAGAAATATTAGAAAGCATTGACGTCAATAATAAAGTCCGCGTCTTACGCGCCTTAGAATATGTTTTGGCTTTCAAAAAAAGTTTAAAAAGTGGACAAGTATCCGCGCCCTGTGCTTTTGACTACCTTATTTTTGGCCTAAATCCAGATAGAAATGAGCTGTACAAAAAAATTGATCAGCGGGTTGACCAAATGATAAAAATTGGCTTAGTTGATGAAGTCAAAAAAATATATGCCCAGTACCCACCTAAAGACACTCCGGCTCTAAGTGGTATTGGCTATAAAGAAATTATCCAATATTTAGATGGTAAAATATGTCTGGATACAGCTATTGATTTAATTAAAAAAAATACCCGCCATTATGCCAAGCGCCAAATGACTTGGTTTAGACGCCTGGAAAAACAGGCTATAAAAATAAGCTGGAATTTGTCTTTTGAAGATATTGAAAAAATGACCAAAAACTTTTTGGCATAATCTAAAAGCCCGCTGGTCCCCTGTGTCATCCCGGACTTCCTGCCTGCCGGCAGGCAGGGATCCCTAGATCTACCATTGATTTGCCGTAAGGTATAATAACGGTAGATTCCCGCTTTCGCGGGAATGACAGTACGGGGCCAGCGGGCTTTTTTATTTTATTTCAATTTATCTTTTAGCATTTCCTCTACCTTCTGCGGATTGGCTTTGCCTTTACTTTCTTTCATGACTAGCCCCACAAAAAATTGCAAGAGAGCAATCTTGCCCGAGTGATATTTTTCTGTCTGTTCTGGGTGTAGCATAATTACTTTCATTACCATATCTTCTAGCGTGCCAGCATCATCAATTTGCGCTAAGTCCATTTTTTCCGCTAATACTGACGGATCATCACCCGTTTTATACATTCGAGCCAAAATACTTTGACCAGCCGAGCTGTTTATTTTTTTTTGGTAAACAAGTTTTATCAACTCAGCCATATTTTCCGGACTAATTTTTGTTTTGGTAAAATCAGAATAGTTGCCCAATAATTTGAACAATTCTGTAGTCAGCCAACCAAAAGTAAGCTTACTAAATTTGTCCTTGTGTTCCTCCCATATTTTATCGGCTTTGGCGCTATCGGGATCAATTTTTTCTGCTCGGCACAGCCAAGCCCGAAGCTCACTCATTACTTGCTCGTAGTAGCCGGACCAAAATTTTTCGCTGACCAAAAATCTGGCCTCCTCTTGATTCAAGCCATATTCCTTTTGAAAACGATTTTGCCTAGCCAAGGGTAATTCTGGCAAATTCTGCTTGGCAAAGTCCAAAATCTCTTTATCAATAATAAGCGGTGGCAAATCTGGCTCTGGAAAATAGCGATAATCTGACGAACCCTCTTTGGTCCTTTGTTCCACAGTGATTTGCTTATCATCATCCCAGCCACGAGTAGCTGTCACTTTTGGCGCTTGTCTTCGCTCCCACAGCTTGCTCTGGCGCTCCACTTCATAATGCAGGGCTTTTTCCACAGCTTTGAAGGAGTTGATATTTTTTATCTCCGTCTTAGGATAAAGCTTCAAGTCACCACGTGGCCGTAAAGAAATATTAGCATCGCATCTTAAATGCCCTTTTTCCATATCAGCATCAGACACACCCAAATAGCGAGCAATCTCCCTAAGCTCCTGCAAAAATATTTTGGCCTGATTTGGCTCGCGAAAATCCGGCTTAGTCACTATTTCAGCTAGCGGTGTACCAGCGCGATTGAAATCTACCAGCGTCTCATTTTTTTGATGAATATTTTTAGCCGAGTCCTCTTCGACGTGCAAGCGCTCCAAGCCAATCCTTATTTTCTTTTTATCATGCTCTATGATTAGGTGTCCGTCAGAAGCCAAGGGTTCATCAAATTGCGAAATCTGATAGCCCTTTGGCAAATCCGGATAAAAATAATTTTTACGATCAAACTTGGATTTTTTATTTATCTTAAAATTTAAGGCCTTGGCCATTAAAACGGCTAGTTTGATGGCTTCTTTGTTGACTACTGGCAAAGTACCGGGATGTCCCAAACAAATCGGACAAACAGTGGTGTTGGGCTTTTGATTTTCACCATCATTGGAACAAGCGCAAAACATTTTGCTTTTTGTTTTGAGCTGCAAGTGAATTTCTAAACCAATTATTGTTTCGTATTTACTCATAAAATTTTATCAACTGCTATTTGAATTTTAGTAGCAATTTCTTGAATATCACCCACAGCCGATACTGTAAACCAATTTGGCTGTTTGGCCTGCTCTAAATAGCCAGCCCGCACTGCCTCATGAAAACTCTTAGCTTCTGCGTCCAAACGGTCGTATTTTTCATCTCTGGATCTGGCAGCCGCTTGTTCGGGCGTTATATCTAAGTATACCACCAAATCGGGCTCTAAGCCGAATTTTGCCCAATTATTCATGGGCTTTATTTCCTCTAATTTCAGGTTTCTAGCTGCTCCCTGATAGGCAAAAGTAGAGCCATCAAAACGGTCACACAATACAATTTTTCCTTGCTCCAAAGCGGGCTTTACAATTTCTGACACATGTTGCGAGCGATCTGCCAAAAATAATAATAATTCGGCGCGAGCCGTCAGATTAGTATTTTTATTATTCAAAATAATTTCTCTAATTTGTCGAGTGATAGTAGACAATTTACTACCCGGCTCGCGCGTCAAAACAACTTGAAAATTTTTATCTTCCAAATATTTTTTCAGCAATTCTAGCTGTGTGCTTTTTCCTGATTTTTCTCCGCCTTCAAATACGATGAATTTACCTGACATAATGTTTCTATTGTCATTCTGGAGGCCACGTTAGTGGCCGATAGAATCCACCGTGTGAATTTAAACTTGTAGATTCTATCGCTACCCGAGCTGAGCTCGGTTCGCTCCAGAATGACGAGATTAAAGCTTATCGTATAAATCTTCCGATTCTAGATTTTCTTTATTTGATATAATTTTACTTAACAATTTTTTTTATTTGCTCCAAAAAGAAATCATGTGTTAAGGCATTGCTAACCAACACTCCTTTAATATCTTGACTATAGGACTGCTCATTACCAAAAATGTCTGTCACCTTGCCGCCAGCTTCTTCCACAATAATTTTTATAGCCGCGGCATCATGAGCTGTTTTTCCAGCAAAAATTGCTGCCAAGTAGACACCATTAGCCACCAAAATAGCTTCATAAATAAATGAGCAATATTTACTGACATGAATATTCTTTTTTTCTAAGAGACCAAGCAAATCTGATAAATCGAAAATTGAGTAATAAAAATATTCCAAGGCAACTAAACTATGTTCGGGAGTATTGGCGTTGGAAACTTTTATTTTTTTTCCGTTAAGGTAGGCACCCTGGCCTTTTTCGGCAAAAAATAATTTATCAGTAAACGGCTCATAAACAACTCCTAATATTGGCTGGCCTTTGTAAACTAGCGCCAGAGAAAAAGTGCACAGAGGTATTCCGTGTGAAAATGGTATAGTGCCATCTATTGGATCACAAAGCCAAATATAGTCGCTTTTGTTGTGCAAAGAATTACCTTCTTCGGCTAACACGTCGTGCTCTGGAAAATATTTATTGACCGAAGAAACTATTAATTGATTAATGGCCAAATCTACTTTAGTCACCGGCGAACCATCTTCTTTATAATCCTTAAAATGATCCGTTCTTAAATTATCTTTAATAATTTTTCCGGCTTTTTTAGAAATATCTATAGCAAAACATTTATAGGATTTTTTCATACCCATATTTTATATTAACAAGCAAACTAATACCCACTCGAAGCAAATCTATTCTCGCCCCGATTTGTTTGATCAAGCTCCTCTACTTCTTGTATTTCAATATCTTCGTGTTTTTCTATGAGCATCTGAGCAATGCGATCGCCTTTGCTTATTTTATAATCTTCTCGACCAAGATTGATCATAATAATCTGCACTTCCCCGCGGTAATTGGAATCAAACACTCCACCCATGGTGTGCAAACCATGCTTGGCTGGCAAACCGCCCCTATCTCTGACATTGCCCCAATAGCCCAATGGCACAGCAATAGCCACGCCAGTTTCTACCACTATCCTTTGCCAGGGCTTAATCACGTAGTCCCTATAACTAGAAAAATCCATAGCCGCGTCACCTTCACGCATGGTCTGAGGCAAAATGGCATCCGGATACAATCTTTTAGCTTCTATTTTCATAATTTTATTTCATCACAATATCATGCTCACCGCGCTTGATGTCAAAACGATTGGGTTCTTTGTCCAAATATATTTTCAAACCATACTGGCCAAATTCTTTTTCCAAAATATTGGCCATCTCAATGACTCGTTTCTGCAAAGTCGGATGCACGAATCTAGTACAGCGTAATTCTACTAGATAGACCAAAGCCGGCAAATCGCCTCGGACTTGGTTGGGCAGATTGTAACCCATAGCTGTATAATACTGAGCTATTTTGGGGTCAAGTTTTAATTTTTCTATTTTTATCTCTTGACTGGCGATTAGCTCTTCGGCTTTTTTTCGCACTTCGGCTGGCAAAGAATCCAAATAGAACTGCTCAAAGCCATGCTCGGTAGTCAAAAGTGGCATACGCTGAATCACGGCTCGATGACGCTGGATATCACGAAAAGATCCAAAGTCCAACATAAAACCAAACTGCACAGTGCCGGCCTCAGCCACAATTTTTGGCAAATCGGTCTTTAAGGGACGGCCATTCAAAACTTTGTGGAAATTTTTCAGGACTTCTTTGTCAATACCGTTGTGCAAAAGAGTGGTGGCTGGATAAGCACGATGAGTAAAATAATAATCCTCATTCATCCACTGCCCATTGTAATTTTCCGTGGTGTCAAAAATTTGGTGTCCAAAAGAGCTTGGATATTTTTCAAGTAACGCCTGTTGTAATTTGTCAGCAATGTCTCTGACTTCATCCAAAGGATGATGCCTCAAAAGCATTAGCTTATCAGCGACTTGTCGCATATTACTATGCCAAGCCAGGTTGGTAGAAGCGCCAGCCGGCAAAAAACCGCGTAAGATATCAAAAGCCCGAGCGCTAATAGCTTTGTTGTATATTTTTTCTTCTTCGCCTGCTTGGATGGGGAATTGTTTTTTCAACGAATCCTCCACTGCCTCTCTGGACTCCAGATAAAACTTACGCCAGTTTTCCAAAATTTCTTTTGACTCTACAGTTCCCACTGGATCAATAAACATCTGCTTGGAAAAATCTACATAGCGGGTGGAGGCCTCTTGTCCGCTATAAAGAGGCCAATCCTGAATAGCTTTGGCTGCCAACATTGACACTCCTTCTATAAATAAAGTAATACTGCCACAATCGCCAATGGACTTGTGGCCATAGCCGACATAAAAATTGGCCATAAAATTGGCTGGACCTTTTTTACTCAGGGTCTCTAAATGGTTTTTGACTCCGCCAGTAGAGCGCGAGTGCAAGGCCTGAATCATGGCTTCTGATTCTGAATCAATGACGGCTCCTGCGTCCAAAATCATAACCATGCCCCCGCTTTTTAATTCTTTGACTGTGTGTTTTAAGTCGGCAATAGACATATTATTTTTACCCTGTTAAATAAATTTAATTACTAGATTTATTTATAATACTTACTACAAATTAATTTGCCCAAAAATTATTTAAGTTGTCCTCAAAAATTAAATTTAAAATTTAAACTTTGTTTAAATTTTATTTAACAGGGTGAATTAATTCATCTAACTGTTTATATAATTCCTCTATACTACCATTATTATTTATTTTAATAGTAGCTTGTTGCATCAAAAATGGTATTTCAATTTCTGGCTCAGCTTTTTCATCTTGCAAAAATTGTTCAAATGTTTTCTTGTCATCTCCTGGATTTTCATTACGAGACACTAATCGCTGATATCTTATCTTTGCATCCACTTCAATAGCCACCAATGTAAAGCCAGATAATTTTTTTAAATATTCAATATCGGTCATCCGTCTGGCTCCCTCAATAACAATAAAAGGATTAGAAGATGATTCAGCATCTTTGGCAATAACCTTGGACATAATATCTTGGCTAAAATTCTCCCGCAAAATCTTAGAAAGCACCTGCATATTTTGTCTAGAATCTTCCATATATAAACGCCGTAAAATATCACGCAACATAGTGGAAAATCTAAAAGTACTTGCTTGGTATTTTTCAGCAAAATATTTGGCTACTGTACCTTTGCCACAAGCTAATAACCCTGTAAAAACTAATATTTTCTTCTCCATTTATTCTTCTTTAATTTTTACATTACCCTCTTTTGGTTTCATTATTTCTACATCTTTAGAAAACAAATCTATTACCATATCATTCCAATCATCATTTTCTTCATAAAGATCAACATCTAGCCCAGCGTCTTTCAAATATTGTGTGGCGATTGAAGCGCGATAGTCAGCCACATAAACCAAACGCTTGATACCAGCCGCTACTATATATTTAGAACAATGAATGCAAGGGATGTACTTGGCATACAAAGTAGCGCCATCAGTACTGGTGCCTGATAATTTAGCCGCCTGCAAAATAGCATTGTGCTCACCATGGATAGTGCGCACGCAATGTCCCTCTTCCATCATATGGCCAACTTCATCGCAGTTGGGCAAACCAGGAGGCGCGCCATTATAGCCAGTGGCAATGATGCGATTATCTTTGACCAGGACTGCTCCGGCGCGCAAACGATCACAGGAACTACGTGTGCCAACAATCTTAGCAATGGCAATAAAATACTGATCCCAACTTGGTCGCTGATATTTTCTCTCTGACATAATTTTTCAAATTTATTTTAACTTAATAAAAACTACTTTATTCCTTTAATTTTAGCAAAATATGCTTTTTCTGGCAAATAAAAAAATTGGCTAATTTTAGCCAAATTTATATACTTTTTAACTGTTTTTTAAGCTGTTTATAATTTGGCTGCGTTTGAGCCACCAAAAGCCAAAAATTCCTACTATGATTCATTTCCTTCAAGTGGCACAATTCGTGAACTATTATGTAATCAGCTAATTCCGGTGGCAACAAACATAAGCGATAATTAAAATTCAAATTACCTTTTGACGAACAAGAGCCCCAGCGACTTTTTTGGTCACGCACCGAAGTTCTCTTAAACTCCAATCCATAATATTGTTGAAAAAACACTATCCGTTCTTGCACCAAGTTTTTGGTAATTTTTTTATACTGATCTATTTCCGCCTTTGTATGTTTGATGGTCAACAAGCTTGAACTGTTTTTTTTCTGCTCTATTTTTTGTAAAATCCAAGACCATTTTTTGGTGACGAATAATTTTATCAAAAAAAATGGATAAGTTTTTGGCACGGTCAACACCAGAGTACCCGAATCATCAATAGCCAGACGCAAATATCTTATTCTGGCTCGTCTTTTGATATCAAAAACTAACTCTTGGCCCTGATGTTTAATTTTTTTGCTTACCTTCGGCATTAATATTCTTTTATATTATCTTCCAAGGCCAGCTGACCGCAAGCGGTATATGCGCGTACTAAGCCACCGACACCTAATTTCTGACCACCAAAATAACGCACCACAACCAGCAGGGAATTCATTAATTCTTTTTTTTGCAAAAGATAAAGCAAGGGCTTGCCAGCCGAGCCATTGGGCTCGTGACTGTTAAAAAATTTTTCTTTGACTTGCCCATTCTCCTGTACTCGATAAGCATACACAATATGCGAGGCATCATGATATTCTTTTTTGATGGTATCTAAAATTTTTTGTACTTGCTCCAAATTATCCAAAAAACAAGCCAAGCCAATAAACTTGGACTTACTTATAGTGTATTCTATTATTTTATCTTGCCTGACCCCAAGCATTATAGCCCGTTTTCATCTTTATGATGATCTTTTTTGTGGTTCCAAAAACCCAGACAGCAACGATCGCCTTTTTTATTAATCATGCTAAAACCAAGCACCACCAAAGCAATACCCCAAAAATATCCCCAAAAACTAGCCACGATTATGCCCATGGCCTTAAGCAAAAGAAAGATGCCCAAAACCACGAAAAAATAACCTAACATCATATTAATAAATATTAATGATTATTACTTAATTATAGTACATTTTGAGAGAAAATAGAAAGCCCCAGCGCTTGCGCGCCAGGGCCATGAAAGAGAACATGCCTCACCGATAAACTTACTCCAACTGAATATCGGTGTAATAGTGGTTGAGTAACCAATCTTGACCGAAAGTATCGTTCAACCAATCCTCCCAGGTATCAGGCAAATGATAGATAGCCCAAGAAATCCAAGAAGCTACCGTGTTGTTGTACACGTAGATATCCACCCACAGATGAGCATCACGATTGCGATCCAGGAAGCTGTTGATCCCACTAGCCGCATCCTGACCGCCGATGTAAAGATCTTTGAAGACAATAGCGTCTTCGCGCTCATAGACCGAAAGTATGAAGCCGATCGGTCCAGAGTTGTCATTGACCACCGTGATCTTGGGACCAGCCGTGTTATTGAAGTCGATCCTTAAGCCCACATTGACTCCCTCAAAATAGGTCTCGTAAAGACCATTGTCCGAGGGCACTTTGACTGGGTCAGAGCACCCAGGCAAGGCCAAGACCAGCAAGACCAGGCACAGCAGTGTTTTCATCGCCCTTACCTCCAATGTTTATGGGAAACACCCTGCCAATTTGTCAAAGACGGCTATTTTTGTTAATATTCTCCTGCGGCTAAATCAAGCAACAATAAATCTTAGCAAATAATTTTTTTGCTGTCAAAATGCTCGTGAAAAAACGAATTGCCACAGCGGCTGATCCTGTAAGCCAAACTTTAGCCCTATTTCACACCCCCCTCTTTACAGAAAGTAAAGCGGTTTTGTGCGTTTTGGAAAATAATAAAGAAATAAAAACTTGGCTGGATCTGCTAAAACTTTGGTCTCAAGAATTAGATATAAACCCCAAAAAAATATTCACCTGGCCCATGGGTGAAGAGCCAGATCTAGAACTACTGATTGCCCTGCACCGCCTGCAAGCAAGCTACATCCTAAGCACCAAGCATAATCTAGAATTGCCCACTCCCAGCTGGTCAGCGCTCAACGAAAACAAAATCAATCTTGAGTCCAATGAAGAATATCATCCTCACCAGCTAAGCAGTGACTTGATAAAAATCGGTTTTGAGCGCCAGTCACAAGCTTTTGGCCCTTACACTTTCAGCATCAAGGGCAGTGTTTTTGATATCTTTCAAAATGACCAAATTGTCCGCCTCAACTATGACCAAAATAAAATAGAAAAAATAATATACTTTGACGCTGAAAAAAAATATGCTGAACACAAAATTGATACAGTAGATATTTGGCCAAAATCAACTTTTAAAAAAGAAAAATTCATTAATGCTTTGCCCGAACAAGTATTATTGGTGAGTGACCAAAATATTGACCTTGCTTTAACAAAAAATAATTCCCAAATTATTTTCGATCCCCTAGCCAAAGATAGCTTCCCCACCGAATCAATCACTAATATTTTAGACAAACAAAAAAATTATTACCAATTTTTGGAACAAAAAAAGCAAGCTAAAATAATCTGGCTGACAAAAAATAAAAACTTTGCGCAAAAATTAATTACAGAAAATAAAATTAAATGCTCTCTCTATGATTGGCAAAGCGCTTTAAGTTGGCCAACAGCTATTTATGCTGAACAACAAAAAATTATTTTGGTAAATGATTCTTTATTTTTTGCTGAAGAAAAAAGTAATAATAATATTATTCAGGAATTCCAGCCCGATTTTACAGTCAATGACTTGGTAGTACATCGCGATCACGGTATTGCCTTACTCAAAGAAATGACTACTATGCCGGTTGACGGACTGACTCGCGAATATTTTGTTTTGTCTTACGCCGAAAACGACACACTCTTTGTGCCGGTTGACTTGGCTGATCGCTTGGAAAAATACATCGGCCCGTCAAACCCCAAAATCCACCGTTTGTCAGTGGGTAATACTTGGCCACAAACTTTACGGAAAATAAAAAGCCAAACCTGGGAATTGGCTAATCAGCTCTTACTGATAGAAGCCACCAGAAAACTGCAAAAAAGCCCTATTTTAAGGCCCCAAGAACTAGAAAAAAACATTGCTGATAGTTTTCCTTATACTTTGACTGCTTCCCAAAAAACAGCCATTGAAGAAACTTTGGCTGACTTGGTTAAGCCCTACCCCTCTGACCGCTTGATCTGCGGTGATGTAGGTTTTGGCAAAACCGAAGTAGCCATCCGCGCCGCCGGCCGTGTGGTAGCCAATGGCTGGCAGACAGCTCTGCTCTGCCCCACGACCTTGCTCGCCCAACAGCACTATGACAACTTCGTCAGCCGTTTTGAAAAATTGGGCGTCAAAATTGTTTTGATGACTCGCTGGCAAAAAGAAAAAGAAATAAAAAATAACTTAGAGGCCATAAACAATGGCACGGCTGATATTATTATTGGCACGCATCGCCTACTGTCACGGGATATAAATTTTCCGAAACTGCAGTTATTGATTATTGATGAGGAGCAAAATTTTGGCGTCAAAGACAAAGAAAAATTAAAAAAACACCAAGCTAATATACACTTATTGACCTTGACTGCCACTCCCATACCCCGCACGCTCAATATGGCTCTATCCCTGATCAAAGACATTAGCTTAATAAATGAACCACTAAAAAACCGCCAAGATATTATTACCAAAGTAGTGGCCGAAAATGACCAAGCCATTGTGACGGCCATAAACTATGAGTTGGCTCGTCATGGACAGGTTTATTATCTATACAACCAAGTAGAAACAATTGATTTGGCTTACCAAAAATTAAAAAAACTTTTACCAAAATGCAAAATAGCTATTGCCCATGGTCAGCTGGCCGATGAAAAACTGGCCAGCGTCATGCACGAATTTGATACTGGAAAAATAGATGTTTTGCTTTGCTCTACCATCATTGCCAATGGCCTAGACATTCCTAGAGCCAACACTCTTATTGTTCACAAAGCGCACTGCTTTGGGCTGTCTCAATTGCATCAACTACGCGGACGCATTGGTCGCTCCCAGCGCCAGGCCTATGCCTATTTTATGTATGGTTCTGAAAAATTACCAAAATTAGCTAGCCAGCGCTTGGGTTTTTTAAAACAAGCTACCACCTTGGGCGATGGTTTTAAAATTGCCAACAAGGACTTGGAGCTAAGAGGCGTTGGGCAAATATTGGGCCAAGCCCAATCTGGCAAAATAAAAACAATCGGTCTGGGACTTTACCAACAGCTTATTTCGGAGACCATCATGGAAATAAAAGGCCAGCCAATAAAATATTGGCGCGATATGGAGATCAATCTGCCAGTTGATACGAGCTTGAGCGTCAATTTCAAAAAAACAATTGCCGAAAAAATAATTTTTTACCAAAAAATCAGTCAAGAAAAAAATTTGGAAATAATCGAAAAAAATATTAATGAAGCAAAAGAAAAAAATATTGCCAACTTGTGGCATTTACAAAAAATAAAAATACTTTGTCAAGACAAAGATATTATTAGCATCAACACTCTCAAAAGCCAAACAAAAAATTGGCTAGTAATTAATTTTATGGGACCAGGAAATTTAAAAAATATTTCTCTACTCCAAGAAAAAAATCCCCACTGGTTTTATCAAAATAAACAAATTAAAATCGAGCTTGGTTATCTAGCCAATAATTTACTGCCAAATATAGAGTCCGCTTTAAAAATTTTATAAAATATTCGCCACTTCGCCTTCATCTTTCGCACCAAAGT
>CALMZN010000059.1 GCA_937870675.1 uncultured bacterium | reverse complement strand
GATCCGGATCGAAGCGCCCATCCCGAACCGATCCTTGGTCGGCGTGGAAGTGCCGAACCAGGTTAAAGCTTCGGTCGGCTTAAGGGAAATATTGACCACGGATAAGTTTAAAAATCGTAAAAATAACCATCATACCAACCAGCCACAAAATTATCTCCCCTATACCTAATTTGGGAATAATTTTGGAGCCCAAGATGTTGCCAGCGATAAACTGCACAGTCCAAATCAAAACAGTCAAAAATGCCAGAATAAGCGTAGCCCCCATAGCCATATTGACCATGCGCCAAGTCAATTTTTGGGCTATTTCTTTTTTTATTTTTTCTTCGGCCTGCTGTTGCAAAACATCCGTACTCTTCTCGCCTTCTTGCTGTTTGGCTTTGCCCCTCAATGACTCCAAGCGCCGACGCAAAAATCCCTGACTTTTTTCTTCCTGTTCAGCGACCGGATCTATTTCCTCCTCCGCTTTGTCAGCCACAGGGCTTGGGGCTACTCGACGAGCAGCCGCTAAGTCCCTTTGGTAATTTGCTTGTAAAACTTCGGCCATAATTATTGCCAATAAACTGCGTCAACTAACCACTGCTTATCACTTTTTACTAAATTGATTTTGATATCTTGATACAAGGTATTGGAAACTAATTTGCCATCCACGGACTTTGTTTCCTGTCTTTGGGTCTGGACGGTAATATCTGCCTGACTAGCAGAAATCCTATTCACCTTATGGGAAATACTTTTGGTGGTGATTCCCATATAACTTGTGGCTTTATAATCCATCTCTAATTTTTTCAAATAATCAGCCATCTTGTCGCTACACTGACCAAGGACTTGTTTGATATTTTCTCCCGGCAAGTCCGAAGAATAAGTGCCATAACGCTCAGCGAAATTCAGGGCTGTTTGGATAGCCAACAACTCGTCATTGCTTACAATCGGTGGCACCTCTTTATATTGCAAATTAGCGCTAGCCGGTTTGAACTCTGGTAATTGACCGCCTTTGGTGTCTGGTTTTTGCCCAAAATCAGTCAACTTGAAGGCAAAAAATAAAGCCACCGCAATTATTATAATTACTAAAGCGATAATAATTATTTTTTTTCTTTTTACTGCATCCATATATTTACCCCGTTAAATAGAATTAAAGCCACGCTTTAATTCTAAATTTATTTTATTAGTATATTTTGTTTTCATAAAACTATTATTTATTTCTTGCTTAAATATATTACCTGAAAAATAAATTTATTTAACGGGGTAAATTATTTTTCTTCCGCAATCATGGACTCCTCAAACTCTTTTTTGGATTGCTCTATCTCCAGCAACTGTCTAGGATCAGAGGTGATGATCAGGTGCTCGGCATAAGAGGCCTGCACTTTGATAGCGGCATGCTTGGCGCCGGCAAAAAATATACCCTCGCCCACTCCTGATTCCAGCAGTAAATATTTTTCTCCTTCCGTCAACATAAATGTTTTTTGAATCAAGTTGACAGCGGCTGGCGACTGCTTAAGCAACATTTGCATTGAGGAGTTGGTGACAATGGCATTGCCAAATGGCGAAGTCAAAAAGTCATTGACATCTTGGGTGATAGTAGTGACGCCAAGATAATACTTACGGCAACGCTTGACTAGAGCAAACATAAATTTGGCACTATCATCATGACGCATCATGATCCAAGCTTCATCAACCACCAAAATACGTCGCTTCAATTCACTGCGAATAATATTCCAAATATAATTGACGATAACATACATAGCAATGGGCCGGAGTTCATCTTCCAAGTCCCTGATACAAAATATAATCAATTGATTGTTGACCTTGACGTTGGTTGGACTATTGAATAGACCAGAAAAAGTACCTTCAGTGTATTTTTTGATCCTCAAAGCCATATCTTCTCCACCCTCCATACTAAGCAAGACCTCCTCCAAATCAGACATCAGTGGTGGCTCAATATTACTCAAATCACTAGCTGGGGTGATGTCTTTTTTGGCATAGGTCTCAATCAATGCTCTATCCAACAAAGAATCTTCAGTATTGGTGACATTACCGATCATCAAGCGAATCAGACCTTTGAGAGTAATCACCGCACTACGTAATATATCCTCTGGCTTGCTATCGCCACCAATACCACGCGGTAGATCAAAAGGATTGAGCTTGCTTTCGGAGTTCAAAGACACATTGATATAAGCGCCGTTGACGGCTTCTGATAAGTGCTGATATTCATTTTCCGGGTCAATAATAATCACATCCGTGCCCAACATCAAAGAGCGCAATACTTCCAGCTTGATGGCATAACTTTTGCCAGCGCCCGAAGTGGCAAAAACAACCATATTGGCGTTTTGTAAACTAAAACGATCAAACAATATCAAGCTATTGTTGTGGCGATTGATGCCGTACAAAATACCTTGATCTGAAGTAAGCTCGGAAGACACAAAAGGAAAAGAGGAGGCAATCGGCGAGCTGTTCATATTGGTGGTGATTCCTAGCTCATCATTGCCCAAAGGCAAGGTGGAGTTGAAGCCCTGCTCGGCTTGCCACAAAGCCCGACGAGAATAAATCAACTGCGTGCCTAACAAATTTTCTATGCGATCCGAGACCAAGTCCAACTCTGTTTTGTCTTTGGCATACAAAGTAATATAAAGAGCAAATTGAAAAAATTTTTCACTGCCTTGCGACAAGCTATCACGCAAACCCTCAATATCTCTCAAGGCGATCTCGGCAATAGGATCGCGCGGCGCTCCTTTTTCCGCATCAGCCATAATCTGCGCTTCCATGGTACCGACTTTATTTCTCAATTGCTTCAAGACCAGTCGTATATTCATGGGATAAAAATACATGCTAATATCCAAGGTCAAACTTTCGTTGATAATCGGCGCAAACCAGCCAATAGACACATAGCGCGGATAAGTGACCACAAATATGGTGCGCAAAAAAATGTCATTGAGCTGTAAAAAAGTGCTCTCAATTTTCATGGCGGCCGGAGCAATAATATCACGCACCGAAACAATGCCTTCGCGCAAAACTTTTTCCGCTTCCAAAAGCTCCTTATCATTCTCCTCTTTTTGCGCTTGGCTGGTTTGGGCTTTTAGGGCCTGAAAACGAGCTGCTCCTTCTTCAGCGTTTTTGTCAGTGGTGGCTTGTTTTATTTGTTTAGCTTCAAACATTGGTCTCAATATTTAATTTATTTATATCTTCTAAGGGCTGTTTTTGAAACAAATTGGGATTGTAGCTGTTGTAGTAGACCTCAATCAATTCTTGGGTCTTGAGCCGTTCACTGCGCAAACCCAAGCTGGATAAGCCCGACTGGATGAAGCTACAACGCTTATCTAATTGAGCGCTGAATTCATCAAGCCGTTTGCGACTCAAGCGCACTATTTTGGCTGAGGAAAAAACCGCTCCAAAACGATTGGCAAATTTTCGACCCTTATCACTTACTGGGTTATAAGGCACCACCACATAAAATCTTTTGCTCATGATTTTTTCTAGAGTCAAAAGTTCTAACACAAATTGACGATAATCAGCGGTTTGGATGCGCAATAATTCATTGGTCTGCTCTTTTTCTACTTTTTTTAGACGATTGAAATAATCATCAATATTAAGGGGTCGCGACTGAATCAGCACCTGCAAAGGATAATCCAAGGTGTTCAAAAAACTAACATAGCCGGAAATAATAGCTGACTGCTCATCTTCTGATTTGAGATCAAAATTTATAGAAGAAACCAAGAGCACCCCACGCACCGTGCCATCATTCAAAATAACCAAGGCATCACGGACTTCAGCAATATCCAAAAATCTTTGAGTGGAAACTTGTGGCTTAGAACCAGCCAATTTTTTACTGCGCATATTATTATTTATTTATTTGCTTGTTTGGTAAATTATTCATGGTATTGGCCAACAATTCTCCTTGATATACTCCGCCCGTATCAATAATCAATGACAATTCTGATAATTTTTTGCCAGTCACCATTTTTTTGGGGGCTATTACTTGCACCACCAAATTTTCATCTTTATTTTTAAACTCTTCAATCTTAATATATTCTTTTTTCCAAATACGCAATCTTGGCCTTTTCAAGGTCTGGATAAGGGACAACAAAAACATAGGAAAAATAGCGCCATTTATTTTGACAAAACCAAAGATTACTATTAACAAAACAATAACTATGGTCTGCGTCAGAAATAAAGCAAAATCAGATAAGCGATAACTTATAAATATAAAAAGCGCTCCGATAATGACAATAGCAAACTGCCGGACAGTAATCGGTCCCCAGATCCTGTCTTCAGCATCAATAAATTGTGGCACTATAAAACGATTTTGCATAAAAACTAAAAGCGTAATAATTTATTTAAATCGCCAATGGCGCTAAACTCTTCGATAGTCAAAACTTCTTGGCCGGCGGCTTTTTGCTCGGCAATCAACTGAGACACTTCTTGGCCTTTTATCAAGCTTGAGGCGCCCAGATCCAAATATAGCTTGTAAACCGGGCTTTTGCGCCAAGCCGCAATGCCCATGGTCTTTTTGGTCACTGACTCCTTTTCTAAAGTATTGATTTTCTGCAACAACTTTTGAGTCCTTTCTGAAGCCGTATTGCCATAGCGTCTAAAAGTAGATAAAAGCATATTTTCCAATTCTTGCACTGGACCAGTCAGCACGGCTTTTTCTTGGCTTGATGTAAGGCTCGCTTTGGCCACCACATCAGACATCAGTGGTTTGGCTGGTCTAACCTGCTCCCCACGCATGACTTTAGGCATAGATGGAGTACTGACTATTTCTGAAATCTGTTCCTCTACTTTTGGTTTAAGCTCAAGCTTTGGTGGTTCAATTTTTGGTGACTCGGATTTCTTTTCTTCCACCAGATCAGCGGCCATTTTGACTGGAGGAAACGAGTCCATTATTTTTGGCTGGACTTCTTTTTTGGCTTCCAAAACTAAATCTTTTTTGATGTCGCTTTGTCTGACTACCAAGCCGCCTTCCGCGTCTATTCTTTCTTTGATGCCTTTGACTATAGAACCAATGTGATCAATGATCTGATTGGATAAATTGTGGCCGTTGGAAAACACCTTTTCAATCAAATACCCTCTAGTAATAATATAATTCTTGCGGTTGCGAAAATAATCGAACAAAATATTATTAAAAATTTCTTGATTATTTTTATCCAAAAGCAACTTATTTTTTTCGACTATTCTTTGGGTGATTTTTTCCAAACTATACTTCTTGCTATCATCTGTGGGTAAATTTAAATTAAAATTTTCAATCTGCTCGTGATCTTCCGGATGAAAAACAAAAATAGCTGGCTCGTGCGCCTGTCCGCCACCATGAAAAAAATCAAAATTAGCATCAAACGGGGCAACATTGAGGGTAGTCAATTCGTGGGGAGGAGCTACTTCCAAAACAGTCCTGCTATCTACGGGTCTTGCCTCATTGGGTGGTGTGTTTTTTGTCTGATGATAGGGTTTTAGATGCCCAGACAAATCCCTAACCAGCAAATCATCAACCCAAGGTATGCTAGCGCTTGTTTGGCTTAAAAAATCAGGCATTGGCTGTCATTTATATTGCTATATTATAACATATTTTAACCCCACAAGCCAATGAAACACTTTTTGTCTAAAATATTAATTTTGCCCCTTGAATCTGCTAGCTGGCAGAGAAGAAAAATAAAAAAATTCTCCCCAAGCACCATGACTTAAAAGGAGAATTTTATTAGTAAAAAATTATATTAAGCTCTAGCTACGTATTCGCCTGTTTCCGTATTGATGATCAATGTATCACCGCTTTTTATAAAAAGCGGGGTTCTGACTTCCAGGCCGGTCTCCAAAATCACGGCCTTGGTGACAGCGCCAGCGCTATTGCCCTTGACTCCTTCGGGAGCGGAAATGACTTTTAGGTTAATCTTGGATGGCAAAGACACAGCTACTGGCTTGTCATTGAAAACCATGACATCAACCTCTTGGCCTTCTTTCAAATATTTTTCCATATCATTCAGCTCTTTTTTGTTGAACTGAAATTGTTCAAAGTCAGTGGCGTCCATAAAAAAATAATCATCCCCTTGGGCATAAAGATAGCTGGCATGACGTCGAGCTGTATCGGCAATTTCCACAGTATCCGATCCGGAAAAAGATTTTTCCAAAGTATTGCCATTGACCAAATTCTTCAACTTGGTTTTGACTACTGCTCCGCCTCTAGCCACCTTGATGTGCTGATTGGATATTATTTGGTAAGGATCATTGTTGACCACAATAATCTTACCGACTTTCAAATCGCTCATACTGCCCATAATATTAGCGTGAAACAAAAGGCAATAAGGCCATAAATCTGGCTCGCTTGATTACTTGGGCTAATTTGCGTTGGTGCTTGGAACAAACGCCGTTTCTCCTCTTGGGGGTAATTTTCCCATAAGAAGAAACATATTTCTGTATTTGTTGCCAATCTTTGTAATCAATCTCTAGTTGATTGTTGACGCAAAAATTGCAGTGCTTAGTATTACTTTGCTTATTATGCATATATTTACCCTGTTAAATAAATTTAATTAATATATTTTAATTATTACCTTAATTCTCTTATGTAATATACCCCGCCAAATAACTTCTCTGAAATTAAATTTAAAATTTAAACTATGTTTAAATTTTATTTAACAGGGTAAAATTAAAAGTTACGAGTTTGAAGTTGCAAGTACCACCTCTGTGGCCGTAGAGTAAAAGTTAATGACTTTATCACCCAGAGGGCGATCACCCTTTGGGTGATACTTTTTACTTGCTACTTTTTACTATTTAGAATGGTATATCCTCGATGCTAATTTCTTCCTCATTGGACTCGGGCGCTGGTTGGACACCTTCGGACACATTGGGCATATTGTTGGTGTAGCTGGGTTGCCTATCAGTAGAGCGTGGCGCGCTTGGAGTTTGGTAGTCCTGATTGCTATTACCGCTAGCGCGATCAAGCATAATCATATTTTCAGCGATAATTTCAGTGCGATAACGCTTGACGCCATTGGGGTCATCCCAAGACCTGGTCTGCATCCGACCTTCAATGTAGACCTTGGAGCCCTTCTTCAAATATTGGCTAGTGATCTCCGCCAGACGACGCCAAGCCACAACATTGTGAAACTCCGCTTTTTCTTGGCGCACTCCAGCTTGGTCCTTCCAGACCAGATTAGTAGCCACGGAAAAACTAGTGACATTTTGGCCACTAGGAGTGGAGCGCATTTCTGGATCACGCACCACATTACCGATAATCATTGCTTTGTTGAGATTCATATTATTTATGATTAATCAACTTTTGGCTCTTTGGCCAATATCGCGTCTAATTGTTTATCAATATCATCTAAAGCGATTTTTGGCTTGACTGGCGCTTTGTCCTCCACCTTCTTGGCCTGAACCATTGGTCGCAAAGGGCGAGCCATTGGTCGCCTGGTCTTCTTGGCAAAATCTGGCTTAGTGGTCTGTTGCCAGCGCAAAATTTCTGTGCTAGTGGCAACTTTTTGACGCTTGACTATCAAGTGACGCAAAATGTTGTTGTCTAGCTTCAAATCATGATCTAGCAACTTAATAGCTTTTTGCTCGGTCTCCTCAAAAGAAAATTCCACATAAAAATAAAAACCGTGCTTTTGCTTTTTAATCGGATAAGCCAATTTTCGCCGGCCACCCGGATAAAAATCGTGCACAATTTTGGCATTGATTTTTTTTAGATAGCCCAAAACCTGCTCCTGAACTTGTTTGTGTTCTGTTTCAGGAACATTAGGATTGACTATCAAACCTAATTCGTAGTGCATATATTAGAGGTTCTTAATTACCTTAGCTGATAAATCAGGCAAGGGTCAGCCGAGGCAAGCTCGGCCACATGGTTAATTAAATACCCAAATTTTTGAGCAATTTGGATTTGCCTACTTTACCACAATAGAAATTGAAAGTCAACCCCAAAACAACCTTCGAGGTTGATTATTTCAACCTCGAAGGTTGTTGCTTAAAGCATCAAATTTTACTATTATTAAGCCATGCCAAAATATATTTTAATCACTGGCCAGTCGCCAGATCTAGCCCAAGCTGAAATCTGGTCTGTTTTTCATAAACAAGCAAAAAACCTAGAATTTCACTCTAATTATTGCCTACTAGAGCTTGATTTAGAGGCCGACCAGATAATATCCATCTTAGGCGGCGCCATCAAAGTAGCCGAATATTTGACTAGTTTTGACAATCTAAACCAGCTGACAGCTGATTGGTGGGCAAAAAATCTGACCAAAAAAAATAACAAAATTAATTTTGGCTTTAGTATTTATGGTGGTCAAAATAAAAAATACTTGAGCATAAAAAAAATTGCTCTGGCTGTAAAAAAAGAATTATCAGCTCAGGGGTATAAGAGTCGTCTAGTCACTAGCCAAGAACTGGAGTTGTCTTCGGTAGTAGTCAAAAAAAATAATTTACTGGGCAATGAACTACTAATCATCCCCGCTTCTGACAAATACATCATCGGCCTGACCAAAGCCGTGCAAGATTTTGAGGACTACGCTGAGCGCGACATGAATAGACCCGGACGCGACGATAGATCAGGCATGCTACCACCCAAAGTAGCCAAGATGATGATCAACTTGTTGGGAACAGAAAACAAAGGAATTTTATTAGACCCTTTTTGTGGCTCAGGCACGGTCTTGCAAGAAGCCGTTATTTTGGGCTACAAAAAATTGTTGGGCACCGACAAGAGCGCCAAAGCCATTGAGGACAGCCAAAAAAATCTAACGTGGCTAAAAAAACAATACCCATATTCTTTTGAGGCCAAAATTATAAAAGCTGAGGCCGAAAATTTGAGCAAATATTTGTCCCCCCACTCCGTTGACTATCTGGTGAGCGAGCCGTTTATGGGCTCGGCCACAGAAATCATGAAAAAAAATAATTTTAATTACTTTTACGATTTGAGCCAAGAATTAGCTGGACTTTATTTCTATTCTTTTCAAGAATTTTATAAAATATTAAAACCCCAAGCCAAAATAATTTTTGTTTTTCCAATTTTCAATGTCCAAAATACACAAATAGACACTCTAGACATAAAACGAATAGAAAAAATCGGCTTCAAAAATATTTGCCTGCCGATAAATTTCCAATCAGCAAAAAACGGGCAGATTGTCTATCAACGCCCGCAACAAAAAGTGTCCCGCCAAATTACTATTTGGGAAAAAATTTAATTTTTGTCATTGCGCACATTATTCGTATGTCATAGTGCGATAACTATATTAAACACGTCATCCTCGGGCTTGACCCGGGGATCTACCATGAATTTGCCGTTGGTATGATTATGGTAGATTCCCGCTTTCGCGGGAATGACATAAAAAATGCGGGAATTACATCAGAATCAATTATCCTGCCAGCTGAGCTGGTTTTTTGTCACTTGCAAATTACGCCACTTGAGCTGGCCGTCTTTTTGGTCAAGGTAGGTCACTTGGCCGGACTGTGGCCACTGGCTAGTCAGATAAAAAGCGGCCACAGCTGATTCAGTTTCTGACAAACGCAATTTTTCGGCTAAGATTAGCTCCAAAAACAAACGCCGACCTAAGAGTTTGTCTTGATTGTTGCCAAACCACAGGCCAATATCATTGCCATAGCGCACACCAATAAATCTTTTCAAAATACTTATGAAACGGCTATCCTCGCTAATCAAACTATCCAAGGCCTTGTGGCTGACTAGTACTTTCAAACAGCTCAATACTTTTTCTTTGTCATTCATGGCCACGGCATTCCACAAAATATCCCGCACTTTATAAATATCATTTCCGGCTTCTGACAAAATAAAATTTTCCGGCAAAAGCAGTTGATCTAGTTTGTTGACATTATTGTTGAGGTTAGCAATAGCTGTTTCGATATTAATTACTTCGGGAACTTGCTCATCTTTTTCCTCTCTTAGCTTAGCCCACAAAACACCCTCTTGATTCTCAATATCAATGGGCATATTTTCATCATAGGACAACAAGAAACAGCGCAAGGACTCTCGCTCTTTGGAGTCAAGCTCTAGAGCATTGGGACTCTTGGCTAGATATTGGGCGCGTTGCAAAGAGTTGTGATAGCCAGCGCCAAGGTAATGCACGTAGTCCTTGATCCAGTTGTCTAGAGTGGGCATCAGGCGCCGAGAGTCAGCACCAGCAATCTTTTTGGCGGATACCCTTAGCTCCACAAAATCATCATAATCGGACATAAATTGCTTGACCGTGCCGTGAGCATGCTCTGGAAATAATTTTTTTTGGAGAGTGACGCTTTTTAAATGCACGGCTTTGGGTACTTTGCCACCCAAACGCAAAATAAGGCGATCAACATTGCCTAAATAATCCTGGATGGGCCAAAAAATATTGATGGCCATATACAAAGACAATTCTCTTAAATCAAGATAATCTGCGCCCTCAATTTCTTCTAGTCTATTTGGTAAATCCAATATCGATATTTTTTTCAAAATAAACGATCTTCCCCCATCCCCATGCACTCCAGCAGTAACTCGGATCTTCCCCGGAACCTGATGTACTCAACACCAAAAAAACTGTCTTCCCAAAATATTTTTCCAGCGAAAGAATAAAATTGTGCCATCCTCTGTCCCCGATATTTTTCTTCGGTGTCAGTATACGGGTAAAAAGTGATTCGGTCTCCCCATCACATA
>CALMZN010000058.1 GCA_937870675.1 uncultured bacterium | reverse complement strand
GCTTGGCCAACATGATGATGGCCGAAGAAGTGCCAGAGTTATTGCAAGACAAACGCTTGGTTAGCGTTTCTATACCTTTGTTGATTTCCGGAGCAACTGGTGGCGGGGTCTTGGAAGAAAGATTGTTGGCCATTATCAATGAAGTAGCTATTTCGGGCAACATTATTTTGTTTATTGATAATATTCATAATATTATCGGCATATCAAGCCAAGGCAATGAAGGTATTGATTTGTCAGAAGTTTTGGCAGCCGAGATTAGGAAGTCAGGAATTATAGTCATCGCTACCAGCACCAACAAAAGTTATATTGATCGCATAGAAAAGACCGACCTAGGGCAGGTCTTGAAAAAAATCACTATCAATGAGCCGGATAAAAATCAAACTATCCAAATATTGGAAGCGCATGTTGGCTATGTTGAGCACAAAAATAAAGTTTATTTTACTTACGAAGCCATAGAAAAAATATTTGATCTAGCTAGCCGTTATATGCCGGATAGCTATTTGCCCAAAAAAGCCATTGATATGATGGATGAGGTGGGTATTATGGTCAGTCAAGCTAGGCGGGCTGATCGCTTGGTGCGAGCCGAAGATGTGGCCGTATTAGTAAGCAAGAAGACCAACATACCACTTACTCAAGTATCAGCTCAAGAGTCAACTAAATTAATGAATATTGAAGCGGAGATTCACGAGCGTATTATCGGTCAGAATGAGGCAGTGACGGCTGTGGGCGCGGCTTTGCGTAGAGCTAGGGCAGAGTTGAGGGACAAAAAACGCCCGATTGTGAACTTGTTGTTTTTGGGGCCGACGGGCGTGGGAAAGACGGAGTTGGCCAAAACAGTGGCTGAAAAATATTTTGGCAGTGAAAAGAACATGATTCGCTTGGATATGTCCGAATACCAAGCGCAGAATAGTTTACCCCGTTTGATTGGTTCAGCGGAAAATGGCACTACCGGCTTGTTGACAGAGATGGTCAGACAAAAACCTTTTGCGCTTTTGTTGCTTGATGAAATTGAGAAAGCCAACAAAGAAGTTTTGAATGTTTTTTTACAGGTCATGGATGATGGACGCTTGACTGACGCGCTTGGCACTACAGTTGATTTTACTAATTTGATTTTGGTGGCCACTTCCAATGCCGGCACATCTTATATTCAGGATCAGATTATTAAAGGCAGAAGTATTGATTCTTTTAAGGATGATTTGATAAAAAATGAAATTCGGCCGATATTTAGTCCGGAATTTATCAATCGTTTTGATAATGTTATTGTTTTCAAACCATTGAATCAGGATGAGATTTTTCAGATCGCTGGCTTGTTGTTAAAAAGCGTTAAAAAAAATCTAGAAGCCAAAGGAATTTATTTTGAGTGTACTGAAGCCGCGCAAAGAGAATTGGCTATGGCTGGCTTTGATCCAGTGTTTGGCGCTAGACCATTAAGAAGAATAATTCAAGAAAGAGTGGACAATGCTCTGGCCAACTTTTTATTGTCCGGTAAAATCGGTCGCCGTGATGTCATTGTCTATGATGCTGGTGACAAGATTACGGTCAGAAAGGCCGAAGGGTACTAGTTAATTTTGTATTTTTTATATAATATAGGAAAGAAAATGGTCTTTACTTTATTGGCCATGTTCATTTTTTATATAATATAATTTGGTGCTTGTTAAAAGTTTGTAAAAATTGTTTTTTAAACTAAAATAATATATAATAAAATAAATAAACTAACTAAATTATTTATGTTTAAAATTAAAAACAAAAAGCATGGCTTTAGTTTGGTATCTATAATTTTGGCTATGGCCATTATTGTAGTTTTAGCGGGTGTTATTTTTTTTGGTAAAGATCCAAATCAGCGGATTGGTAATACTCGCGATGCTAGACGGTCTACTGATGTGGCGGCTATAGCCAAAGCCATAGAACTTTATGTTTTGGATAATGGATACTTGCCAACAGATATAGCGGCGGCGCCTATGGAAGCTGGCACTAAATATGTTTTGTGCGACCAAGAAGGGCTTTTGACTTGTGATGGTCAGACTTGGGATTGTATGGTAGTCAATGATGAGGATTTTTTGGATAAATATCTTGGTGAGGATTTGCCAGTGGACCCCCAAAAAACCAATGCTCATGATACGGGCTATTATGTGACTAGAGATGAAAATAGCGATGCCGTCATGGTTGGAGCTTGTGAAAATTATAATGAAAGTGCGATTGTTAGTACGGCTCGAGCAGCTTTTCCTCCTTTAGTGGCAACAGCTTTTACTCATACTTCTTACAATGATTTTATTTCAGGCACAGAATCTACTACTACGGTCGAAATTTTTAATTCAGGCGATGAGGCAGAGGTAAGACTTTTGGGTGATCCGATTGATGGGTATTTTGTTAGCGGTAGCGGAGTTTCTGCTAAAGCCGCAACTTATGACGACAATGGCTATGTTTGGATTACTGAAAAAAATATTGATACTATCACTAAAGTAGACGCTAGCACAGGAGATGTTATTTGTTCGGCGACTGTGGGGGATATGCCAAGTAACGCCACTTATGATCCGCTGACCAATTCTATATGGGTAGGTGGAGAGGGCTGGAGTTCAGAAATTTATAAAGTAGACGCTGATGACTGCGCAAATTTGGGTAATTACAAGCCAACAGGATATAATTATCCATGGGATGTTAAATATGTTTCCAGCACCCAAAGTATTTGGGCTGTCTGGTATGGCGATGACATTTTGGTACAAATGGATCCAACTGACGGCAGTGTGATTTCTACTACAACAGTGGGAGACGGCCCAAGAGAAGTAGTTTATGATTCTACTAACAATGCTATTTGGACAATAAATTATAGTGATTTTACAGTCAGCAAAGTCAACGCAGACACTGACTTATTGATTGGCACCTATAGTGTCGGCACCTCCGCTTGGGGGGGAGATTATGATCCGGTGACCAATTCTATTTGGGTCAGCAATTATGCCAATGATACCGTGACCAAGGTCAATGCGGCTGATGGGTCAATAATTGCTACTTATGCGGTGAGTGATGATCCAAGGTCAGTTTTATTTGAATCTTATAGTAATTCTATCTGGGTACTCGCTGCATCAGCTACCATCATGAAGATAGATCCAAGTGATGGTTCTATTCTTGCCACATATTCTCTAGATATTAGTGCAAGTAATTTGGTCTATGATCCCATCTATAATCGTATTTGGACCGCTGATTATTCCAAAAATTTTGTGAAAGTAATAGACGCACTGACAGGCAATATAATAAATTCTTTTACGGTGGGCACTGGACCAAATGGTATTGTTTTTGATAGCTATACTGATTCTATTTGGGTTTCAGATGATGATAGTAATGTTAAAAAAATAAATCCAAGTACAGGAGCAGTTATTGGCACTTATGCGATTGGTTATGTACCAGAAAAAATGGCTTTTGATCCGGTGACCAATTCCATATGGATTACCAATCTTGCTAATGATAAGGTGATTAAGCTTGATGTCAGTACAGGAGCAGTGGTTGGTACTTATGCCGCTGGTGATGGGACCCGAGATGTGGCTTTTGATTCTTATAATAACTCTATTTGGGTCTCAAATTATTATGATAAAAATGTTAAAAGAATAGACATTAACACTGGCGCTGTATTAAATACCGTCACTTTGCTAGACAGAGCTTATGGCCTTGCCTTTGACTCATTTACTAACTCTATCTGGGTATTAGACGTGCTTTATAATGTAAATAAGATAGATGTGACCACTGCTACTTTGGTTGGCACTTATGCGCATGGTGGCGATTCGCTAGTATCGAAAATAAGTTATGACCCTTATACAAAATCTGTGTGGCTAGCCAGAGACCAATATTCGGGTAAAGCTATTAAGATAGATGTGACCGATGGTTCAGTGGCATGTGAAGCATCTGCTGGGAATTATGTAGAAGACGTGGCTTTTGATTCTATTACCAATTCTATATGGGCGCTTAGTTATTATAATGCAGTAAAAATAGATCCAAGTGATTGTTCTGTTATTGGAGGTCATTATGCTGCTGGTGCTATTCCGGCTGATTTGGCTTTTGACACAGTGACCAATTCTATATGGGTGATAAACAGCAATAATAATGTTGTAAAAATGTCAAACATTGTTTTTGCTAGTTCTGGCTTGATTACTTCCAATGCTTTGGATACTGTGTCCAATGTATCCTATAGCACAATTGACTGGTCAGCTACTACGCCGACTGACACCTCTATCACTGTCAAAGTCAGGACCGATGATAGCAGTGATATGTCGGGAGCCACTGACTGGTCTTCTTGCGCGGCTGTGACTAATGGGCAGGACTTATCATCAAACAATTGTGTGACCGATGGAGATCGTTATGTGCAGTATCAGGCGTCTTTTCAAACTAGTAATACCAATGTATCAGCTTCTTTGGAGAGTATCACCATCAATTTTAAATCAGAAGAATAGTTGGCGTGGTACTACCGAGAATATAAAAATTAAAGTTGGCGAAATTTCTAATTTTAATTTAGTTTTATTGGGTTTTAGGGATATTAATTCAATTTTTGCTGGCCGTGATGTCATTGTCTATGACGCTGGTGACAAGATTACGGTCAGAAAAGCCGAGAGGTATTAATTAATTTTTGGAGGTGGGCCAGAATGTCAGCCCACTTTTTTTATTTTTAGTCAATTCTTGTTTTTTTTACTCTAATTAGTTATAATTTGTTTATTGTTTATTACTAAAAACAGTATTTATGGTTCAGGACAATAATTTTGAAAAGATAGTCAAGCTAGCAAAACAGCGGGGTTTTATTTATCCATCTTCAGAGATATATGGTGGCTTGAGCGCGGCCTATGACTACGGCCCATTGGGCGTGGAGCTAAAAAACAACATAAAACAGGCCTGGTGGAAAATGTTTGTGACGAGTAGAGCTGATATGGTGGGGCTTGATTCGGCTATTATTATGAATCCCAAGGTCTGGGAGGCCTCTGGCCATGTGGAAAATTTTTCTGATCCCTTGGTTGATTGCAAGTCGTGCCATAGGCGTTTTCGTGAGGATCACCTATTAGAAGATAATAGTTTACAGCCAGAGTATGACAAGACCAAGCCACGTGATAAAAAAGATCTGAAATGTCCAGATTGTGGTGGAGAGTTAACCTCTGCTCGACAATTCAACCTCATGCTCAAGACCTTCTTGGGCCCACTTGAGGATAGCGCCAGCATTGCTTATCTGCGACCAGAAACAGCTGGCGGGATTTTTGTTAATTTTAAAAATGTTTTGGAAACCATGCGTTTGAAATTGCCTTTTGGCATTGCCCAGATTGGCAAGGCCTTCCGCAATGAAATTACTACCGAAAATTTTATTTTTAGGACGCGTGAATTTGAGCAATTAGAAATAGAATATTTTATAAATCCAAGTGTTTGGGAGCAACATTTTTCAGAATGGCAAAAAGTTATGAAAAGTTGGTGTTTGTCTTTGGGCTTGTCGCCGGATGATCTAGTGGAGCATGAAATTGGCTCCAAAGACAGGGCTTTTTATTCTAAGCGAACTATTGATTTTGAATATAAATTTCCTTTTGGTCAAAAAGAATTGTATGGTTTGGCTTACAGGACTGATTATGATCTGTCTCAACACCAAAAATTTTCTGGACAGGATTTGTCCTATACTGATCCCATTACCAAAGAAAAGTTTATACCCCATGTCATTGAGCCGTCTTTGGGTGTGGATCGCACAATTTTAGCAGTTTTGTGCGCTGCTTATACTGAAATCAAAGGTGGCCGTAGCACCACTACGGAGTCAAACAAGGAGTCAGAGGTTGTTTTGAAGTTGCCCTATAATCTGGCGCCGATCAAAATAGCGGTCTTGCCATTGTCCAAAAAAGAAAATTTAGCAGAATTGTCGCGCAGTATTTTGATGGATCTCAAGAAAAATTGGGTGTGTCTGTATGACGAAACAGCCAGTATCGGCAAGCGTTATCGCCGTCAGGATGAGATTGGCACACCGTATTGCGTGACAGTAGATTTTGAAAGTTTGGAAGACAAAAAAGTGACAGTCCGCGATCGTGACACTATGCAACAAGATCGTGTAGCGGTGTCGGAATTAAATAATTATTTTAATGAAAAAGAAAAAAAATTACACGATGATAAAGTGATTGACAACGATGTTGATAATCTTCCAGAAAAGATAAAAGGTAACAATGAATTTGTAGACGATGTAGGAATTGTTACACAA